>JAIJJM010000407.1 GCA_022728415.1 Collinsella sp.
GTTTAGGCGTGCTGGCGTAGAACTTCTTCTTTTTGGGTTTGCCGGCGGGGGAGGGCTTGCCGGTAAAGTTGGACTTGCCGTTGCCGGTCTGCGCGTGCGCGGGTGCCGTTGCGCGAGGCTTGCGAGCCGCGGGGTTGCGCAGTTCCTCGACGCGCTCGGCAATTTCCTCGGCGCTAAAGCCGACTTCGGCCATGGCGTCTTCGATGGGCAGACGGCGCACGATATAGCAGTGGTGCACTTTCTGGTTGCGCGCGAAATCCTCGGGGATGGTCTGCGCCGTTATGTCCTGTAGCACCACGCCCGCGCGTGCGAGCTTGCGCGTCTCGGGGCGGAAGCCGCGCAGGTTGCAGCTAAAGATGGCGTGCCCGCCCTGTGCGAGCAGGCGCGATACGCCGGCCAAAAGCTCAACATGATCGCGCTGGACATCCCAGGTACGGCGGCCCATCTTGGACGAGTTCGAAAACGTGGGCGGGTCGACAAAGATCAGGTCCCAGCGGTTGCGCGTCTGGCGCTGGTCGCGAATCCAGGCGAGCACGTCGTCGCGCACAAAGTGATGCTGCGGACCCACAAAGCCGTTCTGGCGCATGTTGCGCTCGGCCCAGTCCAGGTAGGTGTTGGAAAGGTCGACCGTCACGGTCTCCTCGACGCCGCCGTCTGCCGCATAGCAGGTGGCGGTGCCGGTGTAGGCGAACAGGTTGAGGAAGCGGCGCGCCTGCTTGGCGTGCTCGCGCACCAGGTTGCGGGTGACGCGGTGGTCCAGGAAGATTCCTACATCCAGGTAGTCGTCAAAGTTGACGGCAAAGGTGAGCCCGCCCTCTTCGATGAGCGGCAGGCGACGGCGCGCGATGTTGGCGCGCTCTCCCGAGCCGCCCTTGCCAGCGCCCTGCTTGCCGTACTGCGAGCCGCCGCGCGAACGCATGCGGGCCTTGGCGTGCACGTGCTCGGCCGGAACATCCAGGATGTGCGGCGCGATGGCCAAGATGTCGAGCATGCGGGCCTGGGCCAGCGCGGGGTCGATGGTCTTGGGCGCGGCGTATTCGGCGATGACGAGCCAACGGCCCGGCGTCTGCGGGCATCCTTCGTACAGGTCGATGGCGGCGGAGTAGTCGGGTAGGTCAGCATCGTAGACGCGGTAGCAGCTCACTCCCTCGCGCTTCGCCCACTTGCGACGCAGGCGGGCGTTCTTGCGCAGGCGGTTGGCGAACTGCTTGGACTCGGGGATGAGCACGGGCAGCGGCTTGCCGTCGCCTAGGTCGAGCGTGGCGGCGGGCTCGGGCATGGCGGGGGCGGTGCTGCCTTTATCATTGGCATTGTCGACATCTGCAGCCTCGCCTGCGGCATCTGCGTTGGTCGCAGCCTCAAATGCCGCGGCGGCGTGGTCGAGCGAAGGCCAGACTTCGACGGTCGCCTCCTCGTTGTTGGGCATGACGGCGATGGAGCGCGCGGGCTCGGCATGGAGCGCGCGGGCCAGCAATCCGTCGCGGGTGAGCGCGGCGACCGGTGCGGCGGTAAGCTCGGGCGCGCGGTGCAGCTCGCCGACCAGCGTCATGGCGTCGTGCATGAGCGAAAGCGGGGTCTCGGTCGTATCCGCGACCACGGCGGCACCGGCGACGGCGCCCGCGTGGTTCAGTACGGTGGCGGACTTGGCGGCGCAAAAATCGACAAAGCGCTTGTAGCCGGCACACGTAACCATGCGCTCAGCGGTCTTGCGTGCGGCGGGGTCAACATCTACGGCAACGATGCGCGCCTGGCGCTCGCGTGCTTCCGTCTCGCGCTCGCGCGCCTCGGCACGCAGCCGCTCCCACAGGGCGGCGTCGTGCAGCTGCCAGCCCTCAAAGCCCCAGCGCTCGCGGGCGGCGCCCGGAGCGCGGTCGGTCAGAATATTCACGGCTTCCAGCAGCAGGCCGCCGCCGGCGCATGAGGCGTCGATCAGCGTGGGCAGAGCCTCGTTTTCGTAGTCGTCGGCCGTCAGCTCGCGCTCGCACAGTGCAGTCCAGCCGATCTGCGCCAACACCAGGGCGGCGTAGTCGGGGCGCAGCACGTGCGTGCCCTCGCCGGCGCGGGTCGCCGCGGGCGGCAGACGCTTGAACAGCGGGTCGCCCGAAAGGTCCAGGCTGATGCTCGCGCGACGTTGGCGCAGCGAAAGCAGCAGATGAACGTCGGGATCGGCGGCATCGACGTCGGCGCGGCGACCCGTGGCCTCGGCCAGGCGGTCGCACAGCGCGTCCTTGGCGCGCAAAGCCGAGAAGCGCGTGTTGCGCAGCTGCTCGGTCACGCCGCGGGCGGTGATGGCGATGGTGGCGCCGGGGCGGACGATGCTCTCCCAGGCGATGTCGTAAACGCCATCGTACAGCTTATCGGCGTCCTGCGCCTCAAAACGCCCAAGCACCACAAACACGCGGCTGGCCAGGCGCGACCACAGACAGGCGCGGTAGCCTTCTTCGAGCTCGCCCTCAAACGTAGCGCGGCCCTTCAGGCGGCGGACATGCGAAAGTCCGAGCCGTTTAAGCTCGTCGGCGAGTGCGGACTCAAAGCCCTCGGGGCAGCTTGCATAAAATTCCATGGGTGACCTCTCTGATTGCGTCGCTCCATTATATGATGGATGCTTCGTTTGCCATCGTCCCCGAAAGGAACCCATATGATTGATGTGTGCTCCTTGATTCCCATTTTCATTGCAACAGCCTCAGGACTCGGGGCCTCGCACAGGCTCCCGCCGCCTTACGGAACTGAAAGCTGGGCGTAGGGCAAATCCATGGCACGTGACCTGCGATTGCTCGGCCATAGATGGCGTAATCGAGGCTAGGGGAGAGCATCATGCGCAAGGGAAACGAGAGCTGGTTCTGGCACGCGAACGACATGGTGGTGGCGGGCGACATGAACCTCGTGGTCCGCGTCCTGTGGGCCGCGCTCATCGTAGGCATCGGCGT
>JAIJJM010000408.1 GCA_022728415.1 Collinsella sp.
GGTGGCGACCATGACGGGGTCGACGACGACGTTCGTTGCGTTCCAGGCGCTCAAGCGGTCGGCGATGACTTCGATAATCTCGACAGAAGAAACCATGCCGATTTTGACGGCGCTCGGGCGGATATCGTCAAAGACGGCGTCAATTTGCGCGGCTACGATATCTGGCGAGATATCCTGCACGGCGGTGACACCCAGGGTGTTTTGCGCCGTGATGGCAGTGATGGTCGTCTCGGCATACAGGCGGTGCGCCGTGATGGTCTTGATGTCGGCCTGAATGCCGGCACCGCCGCTGGAATCGGATCCTGCGATGGATAGAACGGCAGGTACATTACTGCGATCCATGCTCACTCCCTTGTCCGATTGGATTCAAATGGGTCTTTAAGCCTGCATTATAGAGACGCCCGGGCCAACTCTATGTCGGACCCGGGCGGGTGATGCAATCTTTACGCAAATGAAAGCAAATGTTCACACGTCAACAATCGACGAACGTTGCTGAGGGCCTGCGGCCGACCGTGGTGATAAGCCTAGTCCTCCATGCCAAGATCGATCGTCGTGCCCTCGAACACCTTGTTGACGGTACGGACGGCGCACATCTTGCCGCACATGGTGCAGGTGCCCTCGGTGGCGGCGGGGGACTCTTCGTAGCGCTTCTTACCGGTGACCGGGTCGAGAGCGCACTTCCACATGGCATCCCAGTCGAGTTTGCGGCGTGCCCGACCCATCTTGTCGTCCATGTCGCGGGCGTGCGGCACCTTCTTGGCGATATCGGCGGCGTGCGCGGCAATCTTAGTGGCCATGAGGCCGTCGAGCACATCCTGGGCGTTGGGCAGGCACAAGTGCTCGGCGGGCGTTACGTAGCACAGGAAGTCGGCGCCGGAGCTCGCGGAGATGGCGCCACCGATGGCGGCGGTGATGTGGTCGTAGCCCACGCCGATATCGGTCACCAGCGGTCCGAGCACATAGAACGGGGCGTTGTGGCACAGACGCTTCTGCAGTTTCATGTTGGCGGCGATCTCGTCGAGCGCCATGTGACCTGGGCCCTCGACCATGACCTGGACGCCGGCGGCCCAAGCGCGCTTGCACAGCTTGCCCAGTTCGATCATCTCGGCGGTCTCGGTGGCGTCGTTGGAGTCGTAGAGGCAGCCCGGGCGGCAGGAGTCGCCGAGCGAAATCGTCACGTCGTACTCGTGGCAAATCTCGAGCACCTCGTCGTAGAACTCGTAGAAGGGGTTTTCGTTGCCGGTGACCTCCATCCAGCCAAACAGCAGCGAGCCGCCGCGGCTGACGATGTTCATGAGGCGGCCGGTCTCCTTAAAGGTCTTGATGACCGACTTGTTGATGCCGCAGTGGATGGTCATAAAGTCCACACCGTCCTCGGCATGCGCGCGCACGACCTCGAGCAGGTCGTCCTTGGTGAGCTTGACCAGCGGCTTTTCCATGTAACCGATGGCGTCGTACATGGGGACGGTGCCCACCATGAGCGGTGTCTCGTCGATGAGCTGCTGGCGGAACTGGCGCGTCTTGCCCGAGTTGGAGAGGTCCATGATGGCGTCGGCACCGTAATCCTCGGCGATCTTGACCTTCTTCCATTCCTCGGCGGCATCGGCCTTGTCGCCCGAGATACCAAGATTGACGTTGACCTTGGTGGACAGGCCCTCACCGACACCAAAGGCGCGCATGCCCTTTTTGATATGCACGATGTTGGCGGGAATGGCGATGCGGCCGTCGACCACGCGCTCGCGGATGTACTCGGGGTCGCGATGCTCGCGCTCGGCGACCTCCTTCATCTGCGGTGTGATCTGCCCGGCGCGGGCGAAGTCGATTTGCGTGACGAGCGTGGGCTCGGTCTGTGTGCTCATTGGCACGGCTCCCTTCGTTGGCATTACCCATATCAGGTTTGCGGGTCAGGGCGGGCGCGCCCAATCTCAGCCTGCCGTCCTGTCCTGCAAGCTCCCCGTTTATGTCATGGGCTCAAGTATAGCCTGAATGGGTACGATTGGGCCAACGAGCGTGCCTGTGGGGAGGCGTACATGGAAGACAAGCATCTATATCGAGAGACGCAACGGGATGTATCGGCCGAGGGTGGCCGTGCACACCATGGGTTGGTCGCGATTGGCTTTGCGGCGCTTGCCGTGCTGGTGATTGCCTTTTGTATTTGGACGTTTGGCGGTCAAGGCGGCGCTGCTTGGGAGTTCGAGGCTGATGATAGCCTACCGATTATGACGATGAAGGTCTCTGGCGGCAACACGGTGGCAGCTCCCGGCGATTATTGGTATCCGTGCGATGAGTTTGTGCAGTTGCAGCTGAGCGGTGGTTCCATTCCTGGTGAAGAGATCGAGCGCGTGACCTTCGATGCGTCGCTTAAGACGCTGTCGGTCGCGCTCAAAGATCAAGGGGATGTGCCCACGACGATGGATATCGCGCTGACAGAATGGCGCCTGGAGCCCCCGTCGGGCGTCAAGGTGTCCGAGGTGGAGCATGTCAAGATTACCTATCAGGACGGCTCGACAAATGAAATTGCCAAAGCCGACGGTCTAGCAGAATAGGTGTCGCGCCTAGCCGGCCAATCATAAAAGTTGCGGTGGAATAGTTCCTGTTTGTGCGATAAAAGCCTCAAATAGGAACTATTCCACCGCAAGTTATATAGAGAAGGCTGAGCGGGTCAGTGTCGGGTGTCGGCTCTAGAGCATCTGTTCGTTGATGAACACGAGGGTGCCTGCGGGTGAAAGCTCGGGAAAGTGACGATAACCAACGTCGAACGCGGTGAGCCCGCTTACATCCTCGAGCTTGTTTTCTGCCATCCAGCGTACCATGGAGCCGCGCGCCTTTTTGCTGGCGGTCGAGCGCTGGATGGGCTTGCCGTTGCGGACGCCTTCGCCAAAGAGACATGTGACGACCTTGGCATCGGTGGTGAG
>JAIJJM010000409.1 GCA_022728415.1 Collinsella sp.
GTTCGAACGCGACGTGCTCCAACGAGCCAAAAAGACCGGCAGGATCAGCGCCGAGGACTACGAGGCCGCGCACGACAAGCAGGCCGCATGCATGGCCGAGAGCGGATGGCAGGAACAGACCCGCAAACTGTCCAACGGACTCTACCGGACCACCGGCGTAACCCCAGTGCCATCCACCGACGCCGAGGTGAACAAATACATGGAAGCATCCAACACCTGCTCCAAGGGAACCAGCAAGATCATCGAATCCCTCTACCAGCTCCAACAGGGCAACCCCGGCCTCCTGGCCGACCCGTACGAGACCGCCGTGGAATGCCTCAAGAAAAGCAACCTCGTGGACGACGCCTACACCGGACGCAAACTCCAAAACGCATTGAACGGCGACGGCACATCCAAGGGGCTGCCCTTCGACGCCTCGTCCGACGCCGCGCAATCCTGCCTCACCGGGGCCGGACTCGCCGTCAACATCGGCTGACGGGAACACCGATGACACGCGCAACGAAAGGAACCAGCCACATGACGACGAGAATCCTGACGCCCCTGATCCTGACCGGGCTTGGCATGCTGTCCGCGGGCGTGCTCGCCGGCGCCCTGATCATCCCCACGCCCACGCCCGACGGACTGGCCGCGGCCACCGGCCCCGACACCGTCACGGCCAGCCACCAGCAATTCGCCGACGAACGCACCGTCGAGGCCTCGTTCGAGACCAGCGCCGAACAGTCCATCACCACACGCGCCGCCGGCACCGTCAGCGAATCCCTGTGCAAACCCGGACGGACGGTCGAATCCGGCACACGAATATTGTCCGTGGACGGCAGACCCGTCATCGCACTGCACACCGACACGCCCCTCTACCGCGAGATCGGCACCGGCGCCACCGGCTCCGACGTGCTCGCCCTGCAACAGGAACTCGCCCGCCTCGGCTACAACGCCGAAGGCAACGGCACCTACGGATGGCGCACCGCCGCCGGCGTCAGACAACTGCTCTCGCAAGCCGGAGAAACCAATCCCGAAGGCAGGATCGGACCGGCCGACGTGGCCTGGCTGCCGCAACCCAACGTCACCCCCACCCAATGCACCGCCAACTTGAACGCCAGCCTGACCGAAGGGTCGGAGATTATAAAGACCGGCGGCCAACTGACCGCCGTCACCTTCCCCATGCCCTCGGACCTCAGGGACGGCAAACGCACGTTCACGCTCTTCGGCGTCAAGGCCAGCCTCGACGCCAACGACGCCGACAGGATCACCGACCGGACCTTCCTCGACCAAATCCAGGCCAGCGACGGCTACAAAACCACCCTCGCCGACCAAGGCGGCAAGAAACCCACCGCCACCCTCGCTCTCGAACAGCCCATCAATGCGATCAAGGTTCCACCATCCGCCATCACCGGACAGAACGGCACCCGTGCATGCGTCTCACCCGACGGCAAACGGGCCATCCCGGTCACCGTCATCGGCTCCGCACTCGGCGCCACGCTCATCCAACCCGAACAATCCGGCACCACCATCGACCACGTCGTCCTCGGCCACAAGCTCGACGACGTCCAATGCCCCGCCGCAACCACCGAATAAGGAACGAACATGGACACCGACATCCTGCGCCTGCACACGGCATCCGACCCCGATCCGGCCACGCCGTCCGCCAACGAGCCGCCACACGCCACGGACTCACCGACGGTCACGGGCGAACATGTGGGACACCGGTTCAAGAACGGCCCCTGGCTGTTCCACGACCTCGACTTCACCCTCACGACCGGCGAGGCCGTCGGCCTGTGCGGGCCGTCCGGCTCCGGCAAATCCACTCTCCTATCGATCATCGCCGGCTTCGAGGCGCCCGCCGAAGGCGTCATCCGACGCAGCAAAGTCAATCGCGTGCGCTGGGTCTTCCAGAACCCCCACGGCATGCCCAGACGCACCGCCATCGACCATGTCGTCCAGCCACTCCTCGGCCAGGGCATCGACCGCATCCAGGCCGAGGACGAGGCCATCGCCATCATGGGCATGTTCCACCTGACCAAGGTCGCCGCACGCGAATTCCGCGAACTGTCCGGAGGAGAGGCTCAACGACTCATGCTCGCCCGCGCCATCGCCAGCAAACCCGACCTCCTCCTCGTGGACGAACCCACCGCCCAATTGGACCAACGCACTGCCAACGACATCGACAACACCCTCACCGGCCTCGCCCAAGGCGACGCGATCGTCGTCATCGCCACCCACGACCCCAACACCCGCGCCGCATGCACCCGCGTCATCGACCTCGCATGGCACAACCCAACGAACCACGACAATGACACCAAGGACGACACACGATGAAACCAAACGCCATCCTGTCCGAAGCATGGCGCAACATCGCCACCGGCACCACGCGCGCCCTCGCCTGCGCCGCCATACTCACCCTCATCGCCGCAGGAACCGCCATCCTCGACCTGACCGGCATCCTCTCCCTGCAACACGAATCACGCCAATGGGCCACCAGCGCCGCCGACATCCACATCGTCTCCGGCGGCAAACAGATCGACCCCACCGCCTGCACGAACCTCACCCGAACCACCGGCACCACAGCCAACGGAACCACCACCCACCCCATCCAAGCGGCCGGGGCACTCAAAAACAGCAGGGAAATCACCCTGACCGCCATGCCCGCCGCACCCCTGGACGAATGGCAGGCGACCCCCGGCCTCGCGGACGTGCTCGGCATCGGCGCGACACAACAGACCCGCCCCGGCGTGTGGATCTCCAGCCAACTCGCCTCCACCCTCCACACACGAGAAGGGGACGACTTGCCCACGGACCAAGGCGTCATGCACATCAGCGCGGTCTTCCCCTGGACCGACGACAGCCGCGACCAACGACTCGCCTACGCGATCATCACCCCCACCCCCATCGACACCGGCCAGCAATGGGACGAATGCTG
>JAIJJM010000410.1 GCA_022728415.1 Collinsella sp.
CCTGCTGAGGAGACCGCTGAGTAGACAATCCGTCTGCATAGGCTATATTCGAGGGGTACGTTCGCGTACCCCTCTTTTTTTTGTCGCGATATCATTGATAGTTTGTTGGGAGCGCTCATGACCGCGCCGTCTGATTTCAATTCGATTCCTGAGCTCGATGCCACCCTCGTGTTCCGTGTCGCCTACGATGGCTCATCGTATAGCGGATTTGCCGAACAGCCGGGGCAGACGACCGTTGCGGGCGAGTTGCGCCGCGCTATCGAGACGCTGCTGCGCCGCCCGATCGATCTGACGTGTGCGGGGCGTACTGATGCCGGCGTGCATGCGGTGGCGCAGTACATCAGCGTGCCTGTAACGGACGCTGAGCTTGCGTGTACGCGCCGTAGGTGGCTGCGGGCTATGGATGCCCTCCTGGGCAAAGATATCGCCATAAATGAGGTCTACAAGGCTCGTAAGGGCTTTTCTGCGCGCTTTGACGCACGATCTCGTACTTACACCTATCGCATTGCCGATCGTGATGCACGGCCCGTACTGTCACGCGGTGCTGTGTGGTGGCATCGCTATCCCCTCGACGTCGATGCGATGGGGGCCGCCTGCTCTGCGCTCTTGGGCGAGCAGGACTTTAAGAGCTTTTGCAAGGTGGCCTCTGCCGTGGGCAAGCCTACGCACCGCTGCGTGATGCGCGCCGAGTTTGGCCATGAGGTCGCCTTTGGCGAGGACATCCTCACGTTTACCATCGAGGGCAATGCGTTTTTGCATTCGATGGTGCGAACCATTGTGGGCACCCTCGTCGAGATTGGCATGCATCGTCGCGATCCCCAGTGGATGCGCGAGGTTATTGACGCCTGCGACCGTACCGCTGCGGGCCCCACGGCGCCTGCCTGTGGCCTAACGTTTATGGGCGTGGATTACGGCCCTGACGAGCTTGTCGTGCTCGACTAGGGGAGTGCTCGACGCATCCGTACCTGACACATACTATGTGTGAGCTGCGCGTGTGCAACATCTGTTCTTGGCGTGCAACATGTTAGGCGGCTCGTTGCTTTTATAGCTCGGGTGTACCATGAACGACGATTTGATTTGGCGCTGTCGAGAGGACGGAAAACTTGGTTCGACGTGGTTCGCATCCGCGACTTTCTGTAATCCTCGTTGTCGAGGGTTCACCCAGCTATGCGATGCGCGCGCTCGAGAGCGTCCAGAATCAAGACCTCTATGATCTGCAGATTGTTGTCGTATTCCGCGATGTCGCACCGGGTGTGCGCCATTCGCTCGAGGTTGCCGCCGGCAGAGATATTCACATCGATTTGATCGACGTCGAGGATTCGGCGCACGGAGCATGTCTCAAGGCCGGTTTTGCCGCCTCGCGTGGATTGCAGATAGTTGCCATGAACGCCGACGAGTGGTTTGCCCCGCAGTCCCTTTCCAAGATGGTCGATGTTGCATGCGATGCTGCGGCAGACATGGTGATTCCCACGGCATCGCTCGACCGCTACGATGCTCATCGTGAGCGCCATTCGCGCGTACTGGATGCCACCTCTCTTACGATCGATGACCGTGCTTCTTTGGCTGCCGGTCTATCTCAGATGATTTCCGGCGGCCTGATTGCCCAGACTTCCGGTGTGATGTACAGCCGCTCGCTGTTCGAGACGTGTTTGTCGCGAGATCGTGCGTTTCGCACGATTGGGTTTATGACATGCG
Organism: Collinsella sp.; assembly: GCA_022728415.1. Next base: position 1,696 of record JAIJJM010000410.1, read on the forward strand.
CTCTTTCGCAGGCGCAACGCATATCTGGGTGCGGCGGCGCCTGTTTCCACGCGGTGGCGCCACAGCTCACAGATGCTTTTGACCCCACTTTGTTTGCCAAGCTTACCGATGACGCCCGGGCGCTTGATGCGCTTACTGATTCGCTTGCAGAGGCGAGCAGCGACACGCAGCTAAAGGTGGAGAGCCATATGTTTTACTTCGCCGGGCTGGTCGCCTGCATCGAAAATTTGTGCTTGAGCCCGCATGGGGTTTCTTCAATTGAACGTTCCGCTCGTATGCGCGATATGCTCGAGGCATCTCGGACTCGTCAGATGGCCGCGGCACTCAGCGACAACCATCGTGGACTCGGCCTGTTGTTTGGACCGATTGCCCGTGCCAAGCCTGCGCGTTGCGTGATGTATACGCACCTGGCCGCTTTTTTTAACCGGACGGGTGCCAAAATCTCCTAAGATGGCTATGTTCGAAATAATCTTGCATGGAATTGTTTCGAAATGCGTTCTTATTCACAAATACCCTTTAATAGCGCTAAACTATTCAATCACTGATTGATTGTCTCCGCCATCTTTGGAGTGAGGTTTTGTATGGCTAAAAAACGCAATGGGCGCCAGGATGCCATCAGAGATATCGTGCGCAACAAGGACGTACGCACACAGCGCGTTTTGGTAGATGAGCTGCGTGCCATGGGTTTCGATTGCACGCAGGCGACCGTTTCGCGCGACATCGCGGATATGGGACTGCGTAAGCTCCCCGAGGGCATCTATGTCCTTGCCGAGGACCTGCATTTGCAGCGCATGGTCTCCGAGTTGGTTACCGGCGTGCTGCGCACCGATAATCTGGTTATGATCAAGGCACAGCCCGGTACGGCTTCTGGTATTGCCGCAGCCGTCGATGCTGCGGAGCTGCCCGATGTGCTCGGCTCGCTTGCCGGCAACGACACGATCCTGGTCATTGCGCAGACAGCCGAGGACGGCGAGCGCCTTGAGGCGCTCATCAACAAGCTGAGTAACTCTCGTAAGTAGGGGATGTGCGGCATGCGCGTCGTTTACGTATATGTCGTTTCATAAACTTGAAGGGACGCCGGCTAGAGCCGGCGTCTTTTTGTGTCGGTGCCTGGAGACGTACGGTGGCATTGTCCGGGTAAGACGAAAAAGGGGCCCGTGCAGCTGCGCGCTGTCCGGGCCCCTTTGCTGGCTATGGCTGGCTACTGACC
>JAIJJM010000411.1 GCA_022728415.1 Collinsella sp.
CAGAAGCAGAAAAAGCTTATTATGCTTCCATCGGAAACGATGATCTGGCAGCCTGAGTTCACAGATAAAACACTCTCCAGGAAACCCGGGGCGGTTCAAGGCCATTGCTGGAAATAGCTTCAGGAGCATCATTCTCGTTAGCTGGTCGCCAGTGTACAAACTGAGGGGCAATTTCTCCTACTTCCTCGGCAATCAATCCGTAGAATCCCCAGTCACGCCTGTCATTTTCGCATTGCGACCTGTACCACACAGGGCGCATCCTGAAAATGAGATCGGCGTGCTCTGAATCTATTGTCTCTACTGAATCTTTATAGCGGATAGACGATGTTGACCGCAGTACAGACGAAATTGCGGAGTCAGGATTAAGATAAAGGTTTGCCGCCGCTGTAGTCGTGCCCAATCCCCACAAATAAAACGCTTCACGGCCAGTCAGCGGGTAAAAATCTCCACCATAACGACCGCTTTCCAGAGCGTTCACTTCCAGTTTGTTTTTCAGCTTATTATCAACTTCAGTTTTTGTGTATCTGGAGCTGATATCCTGCTTTGCACTGGTCATATCAGTCTGAAGCGTTGATACTTTTCCGTTAATTGAGGAAATATCTTCCTTGGCTTTACTGACATCTCCCTTTAGCGTTTTGATGTCATCAGGAATTACTGTCGATGTAGCCATTTGTCTCCCTCACATCCAGCCACGAAGTTGATGCTCAACAACAATCGCGTATTTATCGAATATTGACGATTTTTTTGCATCATTAATGATGCGCACGCTTACAAAATATCCGTCCTCCTTAACACATACCGGCTCGCCATCTTCAGTAAGTTCTCCGGTTTCTTTGTACACATTACCTATCACGTCAATAAGAATATCATCCTGCATCGACTCGTCATCATAATAGCCAATGCTCTCCATAAAGGCCGAAAAGTCGGCCCTGTCGACAAATTTGAGTGTTAAATCTTTCATTAGATTAACTCCCCCACCTGAGCATCAGTCAATGCCTTGTGCCATATTCTGAAATTCCTGACATGACCAAATAAATGGCGTAAACCGGCTGTAGTCTGGCCTCCAATACGGATAATTGCGGAGTTCTGAATACAGGACCATGTGGTTTTTGTTTCGCTGGATATACGCCCGTTACTTACTGCGCATGTAGACTGATCTGACTTTACACGCATCCCCATAACCATTTTTTCAAGCGATGCATTTTCGTTTATCCGCCTGTTAGCCCCACCAATATCGCAATAAGGAAATCCGTCGTAATCTGCTGAAGAACCGAAGCCAAGAATAATAGCCGCTCCGGTTTGATGACCGCCGGTATCAAAAACACGCGGTGCTGCATTTGGCGTTTTATACCAGTTCTTATGTACCTCACAAAGAACCGTAAAAGGTAGATTATAAAGATTATTCTTAATTGGGACTGTAACTATATCGCTTGCCCGCGTTACCGGTGCAGCCCCCGTAACAATAAAAGATGATGCGCCTGTACCAGCCTCAATCTGGGGAGTGGTTACATCGAGACAATCCCCTGATGCCACCATCTGACCTGTATCCGGAGAATACTGGACGAAACCACCAACCGTATTTTCTGTTGTATCTGCTTTTAATGTAGCCTCAAAAAATATCCAGCCAGTTGCATCATCCTTAACAGACCTTGCTGTAACACGGCTTGTCTGACCTGTCTTGCTAATTATGCGGGTGGTAAGGTTCAGGCTTGCTGTTCCTATTGATGTCCTTACCTCCCCATCATAATGTTCAAATAAAATACGAACGTCGATATTATCAACTTCACTTTTTACCCGACAGGATATAGTTACATACTTTTCGTCCCCTGAAGTATCAACCCCTCCGGTACTCGAATACAGTCCGATAATGGTATGCGCTTTACTTGTACCAACAATCGAATCCTGTACGACAAACCGGCCATAATTAAAACCGAAACTATCTGTGCCTGTTTCTGTAACGTCCAGTGAAGTTGACTTATTCCACTTCGAAGGGTCTGTACTGTTCGGGAAGAAGTTCGTTCTTTGCCCCTCAATAAGCAGGCCATCACGTTCAAATCGTGGCTCGTCAATGGTAGCCTCTGTCAGCACACCAGATTTATTAATGTAAGTTGCTTTTGATGCGCGTTTAAACTTAACCACCTTGTCACCAGGCATCGTTATTTCGTCGTCACCAATAACAATCTTTTTATAAGATGGCGAAAAGCCCGTAATCATATCCAGTGAATCGTTAAATGGTATCCACACATCAGGCAGCGGCTGTAAGACATATTTATACGGCTCCGCAGCCTGGCTTGCGTACTCTCTGGCTGCATCTTCGCTTGCTTTAGCTGCCGTCTGGCTTGCTGCCGATGCTTTCGCTGAGTTCGCAGCCGCTGTTTCGCTCACCTTTGCGTTGGTTTCACTGGTTTTTGCTGCTTTTTGACTGTTGGCTGATGCAGTGGCAGAAGCAGCCGCCGCGCTTGCAGAACTGGCTGCGGCACTCTCGCTTTGGGCTGCTGCAACCTGGCTGTTTTTTGCCGCAGTTTCACTGGCTTTGGCATTCGTTTCGCTGGTTTTCGCTGCCGTCTGGCTGGACTTTGCGTTGGTTTCGCTCGTCTTTGCGGCTGTCTCGCTATTTTTCGCGTTGGTTTCTGATTTTTTGGCTGCTGTCGCGGAGTTTGCCGATGCAGTCTTTGAGGTCGCTGCCGCCTGTGCACTATTAGCTGCATTCGTTTCTGAGGTTTTCGCCGCGTTCTTTGATGATGCCGCTGCAGTTTCGGATTTCTTTGCCGCCGCTGCGCTCTGAGAGGCGGCTTCGGCGTTGCGTGCCACTTCTTCCACCATTGCCTCAAAACGACGCAATGCCTCCGGCATGACATCATCTTCCGTCATGGCACCGAGAAAATCATTCAGCGTACCTG
>JAIJJM010000412.1 GCA_022728415.1 Collinsella sp.
CAGAGGTCTTTCCTCGTTACCAGTGCCGTCACTATGACGGTTAAACAGATGACGATCAGGGCGATTAACATCGCCTTTTGCTGCTTCATAGCCTGCTTCCCCTTGCCTTTCGGCACGTAAGAGGCTAACCTACATTTGTGAGACATAGATTGGGCCTCAGATTAATGTTAAGCGTCTTGCAGGACGCGAAATGTTAACTGGGGCTTTTCTCTATCTGCCTTTCAGTGTTCATGCCTGAGACAGATAGCCTCAAGCACCCGCAGCCATTCTACTTAACTCACGTCACCTCGCCAATATGAAATCAATCAGAAAGGTGATCCATAAAATCACTCCTTCTCTTCTTTTCCGTAGTGGAGTTGGCCAATTTTGATAAGAGGGCGTCCCTGAGATTTGCGGTGTAGATTGGTATCGCGCAGAGAATACACACAGCCACAATATTCCTGCTGATAGAATTTTTCGCGCTTGCTGATTTCAATCATACGGGACGAGCCGCCCTGCTTGCGCCAGTTATAATCCCAGTACACCATACCCGGATAATGCGCAACAGCTCGCCGCCCACACTCGTTAACCTGCTGCATATTTTTCCAGCGTGAAATGCCCAGTGAACTGCTGATCACACTGAAACCATTTTCAGCAGCGTACAACGCTGTCCGCTCAAAACGCATGTCAAAACACATGGTACAACGGATCCCCCTCTCAGGCTCCCATTCCATTCCTTTGGCACGTTCAAACCAGTTGTCGGTGTCGTAATCAGCATCGATAAACGGCACGCCGTGTTGTTCAGCAAAGCGAATATTTTCATCCTTACGAATTAAATACTCTTTCTGAGGATGAATGTTCGGGTTGTAGAAAAAGATGGTGTAGTCGATTCCCGAGGCCTGAAGCGCCTCCATCACTTCACCGGAACATGGAGCACAGCAAGAGTGCAGTAGTAGTTTGTTTGCCCCGTTTGGGAGCTCCAATTTAGGCCGTTTGAAATCAGCAATAGTCATAAATATTTTTATTGGGGTCATGAAAATAGCACAGAGTGTAGCATCAGAGCAGGGCTATCGGGAATATATGTCTAAATCTGGTAATATCTGGTTTTGACGCAAAGCGGACAACCACGCTGGCTCTACCCTGCGCCATGAAAATGTCAATTCACATCTGAACTAATGCTCTTTAATCTAGTAACGTCTAAAATACCTAACATTTCCTTGATAAAATGCCAGTACACGCTGCATAGCTTCGCTCTTCCGGCACTCGCGACAGATTATATTCAGGCGCCTGTCGTAGCGGCGTATTTCGCCGTCTGGTAACGACCAGATAAGGTCCGGATCAACCACTGCAGGTTTCTTCACCTTTGCCTTTGAGAGTTTTTTGCGAGCATTTTGCCAGTCCTTACGCGCCTGTTCAGACGGGAATAACCCGTAACCAGAGTTGTATACATCGCCACTGGCAACCAGCTCTCTGGCCAGAACGCTCATCAGATATCTTGTTGCCCCAGTTTTAGTTTCCAGTTGTCGTAACGTCTCGCGCCCACTCTGGCGTACGAGTTCAACAACCTGCCCTTTAATTTTCTCCCGCTCTTCTTGTGTAAAAACTTTTGCCACAAGCCCTCCTGAAAATTACCTCATGACCAGAAATTAACACTTACCCCCTGAAGCCCGGCGGAATTTCAGTGTCCGGTTCAGAAATGTGATTCACGCAACGCTGCGCAGGCGAACGCCCCAGGCGGATAACCAGTTCATCCCATTTTTCCCGGAGTTTTGCCGGACTCATGATGTTTTTTACCCAGAACGAATCCCGCTGGAGACGCCCAAACATTTCACAAATTTGTCTGTGAGTTCTGCCATCCAGCATCCGCATTGTGCGAACGTCATTGGCCCATGCTGTCCAGTTGGGTTCTTTCGGTCTAGTGATCTCGCCATCATCGCTGGCCGCCTGCTCGTAAAGACTCACGATTCGTCCCCAGATCCACTGTGCGCACACCAAATCTTCCTGACTTCCCCACTGGCGTTTTTTCGCACTGAACACAACCGCGTCAGGGTGTCGGGTTAAAAAATCCTGTTCAGCCGTCTGCGGGTCCGGTTGCGAAGCGTCCGGACAAGAAGATCTTTTATCTGACGGATCAGGTTTTAATACTGACGGATCGGGGTCAATCATCGCCCCCCTAATCGGCAGTTTTTTATCAACAGTTGATCCATCAAAATTTGACGGGTCAACCGTTGAGGGGTCAATATTTGACGGGTCAACTGTTAACGGGTCATTTTTTGCCGGGCTAATTTTTCTTTTCGGTTTATATGACTCACGCGCCGCCGCCGCAGCTGCTTCGAGTTTTTCCACATTAAGCCGATAGATATTGCTTACATTACGCCCACCGACCTTACGCTCTTCCTTCGTCAGCCAGCCCTCTTTCGCCAGTTCTGCAATAGCCGATTTCACTGTGGATTCACTTCTTGCACCGATCTGACGCCGGATAGTTTCAATGGCAGGCCATGACACGCCCTCGTCATTGCTGTAGTCTGCAAGACGGGCCATAACCGCCACCCTGGATAAGATCATGCCGGTGAAGGCGCACCCTTCCCAGACAAGACCATGAAGCTTGCTGCTCATAAAACCCCCGAACACCGTGCTTTTAGTGCATCACCACAGCATTCCCTGCCGGGCCGCCGCGATTCATCTGGTCATACAAAACAACCGCTGACGCAACAAAATCATCGACATCCTTCACCAGCCGATCCCTCCGTTCGACGATCTCACGATAATATTCAGAACTGTGGCTGCGCATTTGCAGGCCACTCAATATCAGGTACAGTTGATGTATCAACACGATTCAACAATACCCGATATTTATTCCATGCCTCCAGCAACGATCTTTCTTCCTCCGTTGCGATTTCCAGATCTACAGCAT
>JAIJJM010000413.1 GCA_022728415.1 Collinsella sp.
AGCGCAGCAGCGTGGACTTACCGCCGCCCGAAGGACCCACCAGGGCGAGGGTACTACCAGCGGAAACGCTAAAACTCACATGGTTGACGGCAGGCGCCTCGGCGCCTTCGTAGGTAAAGCTCACATCCTCAAATCGCACGTCGTTGCCGGCAGGGTGCTTGGGTTGGGCGGGCACGGAGAGCTGCTGGGAATCCATGACGCTTCGGATGCGAGCCAGCGAATCGGCACTCATCTGAGAGGCCTCGCCCACAAACATGAGCTTGGTCATGGCCGTCGGTACCACGGCCGAAAATATTGCGTAAAATGTGAAGTTTGCCATAAAATGCGCGAAGTCCGTCTCGCCCGGTGCCAACAACAACGCCACGGGCAGCAGGAATGCCACAAGACCATTGAGCGCGGTAAGGTTGAGCACCTGCGGGCCTCGGCAGAACGTGCCCGAATAGTTTTGTGCCATGTCGGCGTATTCGGCGATCGCATCGTGGAAGGCCTTAAAGGAGTAGACCGTCTGCTGAAACACCTTGACCACGGGGATACCGCGTACGTATTCGGTACCGGTCTTGTTCATCTTGACCAGCGCTCCCATGTAGGCCTTCATAAACTCGGCGCCCTTGCCGCCCATCATGGTGGCCATGGCGCCAAACGAAACGACAACCGAGATAAGGCATGCAGCCCCCAGACGCCAATCGAGGGCGAAAAGCAGCACGAGCAGGCCGGCGACCATGGCGGTGGCGCCGGCGATATCGGGCAGCATGTGCGCAAGCAGGGTCTCGGTGGAGGCGGCGCATCCGTCTACAACACGACGCAGCTCGCCGGTGGCGTGCATGTCAAAGTAGCCAAGCGGCAGCTTAAGCAGGTGCTCGCTCGCAGTCTTGCGGATATTGGACGCGCAGCGAAACGCAGACAGATGCGTGCACATGAGCCCCACGAAATACACTACGATGCTTGCCAGGGCAAAACCCACGGCCCACCAGCCATACATCGCGATATCGGTGGCTTCGCTCCAGTTAGGCGCCACAGCGATAAGGTCTCGCGCGACAAACCAGATGCACACATACGGGCCAAAGCCCAGCAGCTGCGAGAGCGCCGAGAGCGCCATGCCCAAATACGTTAGGAATTTACGGTCGCCGGCATATGCAAGTAGCTCGCCGATACCGCCGCCTTCCCTTTTTGATCCCTTTGCCATGAGATTCCTTTCTAACGGCTTGAGAGTTAACCGTAATCAACTTATCATTGATATGTTAGCCAAGGCACACAATCGAGCCAGGCGTGGATGTTTCTGCAAAGGAAGGGGACGCTTTCGAAAATGCATCGTGCCGCGACCAACATAACCGAGCTCTACGCACCGCAGTTTGAGCAGTTTGGCCTGGAGCTTTCCGGCAGGGGCGCCGTCTTTACCGGCGAGGTGGCAAACGATCGGGCGCACGGACGCGCATGGATCATGCCCCTCTCCCCCACCTGCATCGTCATAGAGCATTTCATTACCCCGACGCACGATATGTACCTGGCCGAATACACACCAGAGCCGTACGCCTGCGTGAGCGAGGTCAGCGCGCCCACACTTACATGCATGCCCGAGGCTGGCATAACGCCCGCGAACCTGACACTCTTGCATGGACCTTGGCCAAACAATGCCGTTTGCAGCTTTATCCAAGATAACTGTGGCGAGGAATTAAGCCCACTGTTTGCAGGGCAACTCTACCACTCGCGCTCGGTGCTCTTTTTGCCTGGATATTTTGACGAACTGGAGCACCGCTATCCCACCGAGTTCGCGGGAATCTTTGATGCGTTTGCCGAGCCGTGGCACGAGGAAGCGGCGTCTGCCATCTGCCACACGCTGCGCCGGATTAACGAGAACCGCGCCCGCATCGTAGGCGGGCACGTCTATATGCAAGGTATCGTGGAGACCATGGTCGCGGAGCTCGCCTGTTCGCATGCGGTCCATAGACAGGCGCAACGGGCGACAGGCACGCACGCCAGCGTGACCATAGCCAAGGAAGCGTCTGCCCTTGTAGAGCGCTCGCTCGACAAGGGCAGACATGTGAGCATCCAGGAGGTGGCCGAGAGACTCTTTACGTGCCGATCCAAACTGTGCGCCACCTTTAAGGCCCAAACCGGCGAGTCCCTGGGTGCCTACATACGCAGACGCCGCATGGAGCGGGCGCAGGAGCTTTTGGCAGATAGCTCGCTTACGATAGCACAGGTGGCAGAGCGGCTCGACTACCCTCAGCAGGCCGCCTTCGCCCAAGCCTTCAAACAATACACCGGCACCACCCCCACCGCTTGGCGTTCCCAGCATATATAAAGAACGAGGGCGCCGTTGGCGCCCTCATTCACTCTATTCCATTCAGCCCGCCTGACCCGAACGGCCGAGTCGTCACGGAACCCGGGAGCCCCGGCAGGGCGGGTGCTTGCTCAAAATGAGTTCCGCACGCAAAGAAGGCCACTTAATGTGGCCTTCGTCTTGCGCAGGACTGTTTGAAATTTTGAGGAAGCACCCGCCCTGCCGGGGCTCCCGGGTTCCCGCTTACGAGAGCGACGTTCTCAGCAACTCGTTGAAGAGCTTCGGGTTGCCCTTGCCGCGGCTCGCCTTCATGCACTGGCCCACCAAAAAGCCGATGACCTTCTGGTTTCCGTCGCGGTACTGCTGCGCCTGCTCGGCACAGTTTGCCAGTACCTCATCCACAATCGGCTGCAGCGCGCCGGCATCGCTCACCTGGCGCATACCGCGCTCATCGACGATCTTGTTGGGATCGTCGCCGGTCTGGGCCATGGCCTCAAAGACCTCGTGCGCCTGGTTGGAGCTGATGGCATCGGTCGCCAGCAGCTTAGCCAGGGCTGTCACCTGAGCCGGCGCGATGCCGGAATCGGCGAGCGAGACGCCTGCGCCCTT
>JAIJJM010000414.1 GCA_022728415.1 Collinsella sp.
ATCATGGAGAACACCCGCCTCTGCTCCGGCCATTTCAGGTGGGTCTGGAAGCCCACCAGGTTATAGGCGGTTTTCTCCTTGTTCTCGGCTCGAAGCTGAATCGCCGCCCAAGGGCGACGTCCGGTTCGCGGGTCGGTGAGGCCGACGGGCTTCATGGCGCCAAAGCGAATAGCGTCCTTGCCGGTGCGGGCGACCTCCTCGGCGGGCTGACAGGCCTGGAAGAGGTCGCCGCCCTCAAAATCCTTGAGCACCACGCGGTCGGCGGTCGTGAGTGCCCCGATAAAGGCCTCGTACTCCTCCTTGTTGAGCGGAGCGTTGAGATAGTCGCCGCTCCCCTGCTCCTCGTAGCGCGACTGCGAGAACAGCACGTCCATATCGAGTGTGGAGGCATCGACGATTGGCGCGGCAGCGTCAAAGAACGCCAAGGCGTCGCCACCGACGAGCTTCATGACCTCTTCGCTCAATGCCGGTGAACACAGCGGGCCCGCGGCAATGACCACGTGGCCCTCGGGAATCTGCGTGACCTCGCCGTGCACGACCTCGATATTGGGTCGGGCGGCAACCTCGGCCTCGACAAGCTCGGAAAACGTAACGCGGTCGACCGCCAGGGCACCGCCAGCGGGAACGGCCGCACGATGGGCGCAATCGAGCAGCACCGAACCCATGCGCTCGAGCTCGGCCTTTAGCAGGCCAGCAGCGGAATCCGGACGGGTTGACTTAAACGAATTTGAGCAGACGAGCTCGGCCAAGTGATCGGTATGGTGGGCCGGAGAGCTCACCTGGGGGCGCATCTCGCACAGCTTTACGGCAAACCCGCGATCTGCCAGCTGGATCGCACATTCCGAACCCGCCAGACCGCCGCCGATAACCGTCACCTGATCGAACTGCATCTGCAAACACCTTTCTAATTGACACGCTTTCCATTGTGACCGAAGGGCGTCTGGGCGTGAAGCGCAAACTTTGAGGGCGCATACCTTCCATCCATCATGCGCTCGATAAGGCCCTCGAGCTCGAGCGAGCCCAAGAGCTTGAGCACGCCGACAGCATCAAGCGAGATGAGCGCGGCAATGTCGTCAACCTTGAGCGGCGAGGCGATAAGCGCGTGCATCACGGTCTGCTGCGTGGGGTCCAGATCGGCAATGCCGGGTGCATCGGGACGCGAGTAGCGCAGCGTGCCGTAGATGCGCGAGATGGCCATCTCGATTGATTCCTCGTCGATGATGCAGCAGGCACCATTCGCAATGAGGTAATTCGTGCCACGCGACTCGGGCGATAGGATGGAGCCCGGCACTGCAAGGAGCTCTCGACCCAAGTCCATAGCGGCTTCCGCCGTGGAGAACGTACCCGAGGGCATGCCCGCCTCGGAAACAAAGAGTGCCTGCGACAAGGCGGCAATAACGCGATTGCGCCGCGGAAAGGCGAACTTACGCGGTCCCATACCCCACGGCGAAATCGAAACGACCGCGCCGCCCGTATCGAGTGTGCGCGTGATGAGGCCGGCGCTCGAGCGCGGATAGACAACATCGGCGCCGGTCCCCAGTACCACGACGTGTTTGCCCCCGGCGTTGACCGCAGCCCAACCCGACGCCTGGTCGCAGCCGACCGCACCGCCCGAGACCACCGTCACTCCCGCCTCAACCGCCACCTTGGCCGCAAGTTCTGCCACGGCGAGACCATACGGCGATGCCTTGCGTGCACCGATGATGGAGAGCGCAGGCGTCGATAACACGGCGGGGTCGCCACGCACATAGAGGGTCCGGGGCACATCCGGGAGCTCCAAGACGGTCTTGGGATACAGCGCATCACCGGGATGCAACTGATAAGTCTCCTCGCCCATTATTGGTCCCTCCTTCCCTGGTACATCGCCGCCTCGAGCACGTGATCCTGCATCACCCGTTCGCTTTCGGCAACATCGGCGATCGTGCGCGCGATGCGTACCAAGCGCACGATGCCGCGACCCGTGAGATGCGTGCGCTTCGACAGGCCGAGCACGCATTTCTCGGCGGCCTCATCAAGCCCAAAGGTCGAGACGACGCCGTCAATGGACCGCGACTCGTCTTCCTCGGCCTCGGTGTCCGCATCGTCCATACGGGATTCACGCCAGGCGCGAAAGGCGCGCCCCCGCACGACGTAATCGCGCAGTTCAGCCGATGACATACCCTCCGCGCCCTCAATGATCACCTGAGGATCGGGGCGGGTCACGTCGATCATCATGTCGATACGATCAGCCAAAGGACCGCGCAACTTGCCCCGGTAGCGCTCGACCATCGACGCGGAACAGCGACACGGCACTTCGCGGTCGCCCAAAAACCCGCAGGGGCAGGGATTGCTCGCGGCTAGCAGCTGAAAGCGCGACGGGAACGTAAAGGCCCCGTCAACGCGAACGATCCTCACGTACCCACGCTCGATGGGCTGACGCAGCGTCTGCAGCACGCCGGTGGGAAACTCGGCGAGCTCGTCCAAAAAGAGCACGCCGCCATGAGCCAGGCTAATTTCGCCCGGATGCACCGGACGTCCGCCGCCGATGAGTCCCGCGGTCGAAATGCTGTGATGCGGACTGCGGAAGGGCCGATGCCCTGCAAGCAGGCCATCGATGTTCTCGCCCAAGACCGAATGGATGCACAGCGCCTCTTGCTGATCCTCGAGAGAAAGCTCGGGCAGAATGCCCGTCATGCGCCGCGCGAGCATGGTCTTGCCCGAACCGGGCGAGCCGATCATGAGCAGGCCGAGCTCGCCGGCGGCCGCAAGCGCCATGCCGCGCTTGGCGACCTCCTGCCCCAGCACGTCGGCATAATCGAGCGCGGGCTCAAAGGTCACCTCGAGCACTTCAGAATCCAGGTAATGTCGCGCGGCATCCCCCATGCCATGGGCAAGCTGAGATAGATGG
>JAIJJM010000415.1 GCA_022728415.1 Collinsella sp.
CATGGGCGTGGACGCCGCCTGGGTCAAGACCATCAAGGGCCTCGTCGTCATCGCCGCCGTCGCCTACGACCTGCTCTCCAAGAAAAAGAAAGGCTGAGCGTGGTGCATCAATCGTGATCATGCCTACTGCTTGTAATTTCGGCTAGACATGGTCATCAAATGAGGGGGATCTCATGGGATTCACTTCCTCTTCCAGGGGTGTCATGATTGCAGTCACGATACCCCATTACTAAATATTAAATGGTCTTTCGCTGTTTGGTGTGGGTGAGGCCGGTCGTGTGGTGATACCGGTCGGCTAGTTTGGTGGTATGGATACCACTTCGTTGTTCCCGCCTTGTAGTTGCCCGGCCCGTGGAGTGTGTCGGGCGTGGAGTTCCGCGACGGGGAGGACGGCAAACGCGAACTGCATGTCGCGATCAGCTTCGAGTCTGGCTCGCGCTTCCACTGCCCCGAGGCCGGGTGCCGTGAGGAGGCATGCCCGGTGCATGACGTGCGGGAGCGCGTGTGGCGTCACCTGAACTTCTTCCAGTACAAGGCGTTCATCCACGCGGGAGTGCCGCGCGTGGCGTGCCCCGCGCATGGCGTCAGGGCAGTGCCGGTGCCGTGGGCGAGGCCGGGCAGCGGTGTCCGCGCTCCTGTTCGAGGCCATGGTCGTGGAACTGGCGAAATGCCAGCCGGTCGCGGACGTCGCCGAACAGGTCGGCGAGCACGACACCCGCCTGTGGCGGTTCATCACGCAATACGTGCGGGAGGCGCGCCTGTACGAGGACCACGCGGGCGTGGAGGCGATCGGCATCGACGAGACCAGCCGACGGGGACACAACTGCATCACCGTGGTCGCCGATTTGGTGGAACGCAACGTGATCAACGTGACGCCGGATAAGGACGCGCATACCATCGAACGGTTCGCAAGGGATTTCATGGACCACAACGGCGACCCCAACCGCGTGCGCCCGGTGACGTGCGACATGAGCCTGGGATTCGCCAGGGCATCCGCCAATGGCTTCCCGACGCCGCCAAGGTCATCGACAAGTTCCATGTGATCGAGCACGCCAACGAGGCCGTCGACAAGGCCGGGAAGGCCGGGGGCCGGGAGAACGGCCTGTTGAAAAGGACGAAGTACCTGTGGCTCAAAAACGAGGCGAACCTGACCGAACTCCAGCTTCAGACCAAGCGCGGCCTGCAACGGCAACGGCTCAAGACCGCGCGCGCCTACCGGATGCGCGAGACCCTCCAGGACATCTACGACACCAGCGCCAACCGGGTCGAGGCCGAGGACGGTCTCAAACACCTGTGCTCATGGATGATGAGGTCACGCCTGGAACCCATGAAAACCCTCGCCCGCCAGTTCCACCGCCACTGGGACGACATTCTCGCCTACTTCGACCACCGGCACACCAACGCGATCCCCGAAGGCCTCAACAGCATCATCCAGCACGTCAAGACCCGGGCCCGGGGCTCCCGCAACATGGAGTACTTCTCCACGATGATCTACCTGACCTGCGGCAAACTCGACCTGCGAACCGTCACCACCTGACCGGTCCCCACCCACACCAAACAGCGAAGGGCCAATTACTGAATGTGCAAGAATCGGTGTCTTCACGTATAGTCGGGTGCTATGGAGAGGTCCTACATAACAATCAGCGACGTGGCAAAATGCGCGGGAGTCTCTGTCTCCACCGTTTCTCAGGTGATTAACGGTAAGGGACGTATCTCTGAGCCCACGCGGAAGAAGATTGAAGCGGCCATTAAAGAGCTTGATTATATTCCTAGTTCGATGGCCCGTACAATGCGTTCATCGCGTTCGTATACGGTAGGTTTTCTGGTTTCGGATATTCGTAATGAGTTTTTTGCGAATTTGGCTCATGCAGTGCAGAGCACATTATTTGCATCTGGATATTCGACATTAATTGGATCATTTTCAAATGATTTGCAACAGCAAGACATGTTACTGCGTCGATTGTTGGCTGAGCATATCGATGGAGCTATTATCGTGCCGCAAGGTCCTGATAGTGAGGCACTGGAATCTCTTCTACATCATGGGCTGCCAGTGATTTTTGTTGATCGTCCTGCGGCCGGAGTGCAGGGGGTTCCTCTCATTGCTTCGAATCCGGAGCAAGGATTGCTGGAAGCGTTAATTGATATTCGTGATCATGGACATAAAAAAGTCGGATTTGTTAGCGGACCGTCTGCCATTTCCCCGGTATTTATTGAGCGTGAGCGTGTCTTTCGACGTTTTGCCTCAGCATTGTTCGGAGAGAGCAATTTATATTTTGCCAATTATGATCCATACGGGTCGAGAGATGTGGTGTGTGAAGAAATTAGTAGGTTGTATTCACAAGGGGTGAGTGCGTTATTTTTCGCTAATTCTCCTTTGACCTTAGCAGGCATGGGGGCGATGCATACTCTGCATCTGAATGTTGGTATAGATATTTCCATCGTCTCATTCGACGATGTGGAAGTATTCGAATTGATTACTCCTCGGATATCTTCGATTTCTCAGCAGGTAGAACAAATGGGAGTGAACAGCGCGCGAAAGATTCTAGAGATGATTGAAAACGGGTCTTCTGACGATAATCTTAATCATATCGATACCATGTATATCGCTAGAGAGTCCGTAGCCGATGCGCCAATACCCGTCTCTTGATAAAAAAGCGGCGCAACATTCCCGGGAAAGTAGCGCTAATAGAGGGGAATACGGGCATGCTAGCGCAACATTCCTTGGAAAGTAACGCCAATAGAGGGCCATGTGGGTGCATTAGCGCAACAATCCCGGGAAAGTGGCGCTAGCCGCGTCTCTGCGGTGATTGCATTGTGGGGGTAGCCGATTGATGCTAAGCATTGACAGCATTGACAAGTTGATGTGCCCGTTG
>JAIJJM010000416.1 GCA_022728415.1 Collinsella sp.
GTGCGCGGTTCTCGGGCGTGAGCGGCATCATGTCGGACACGGTGCCCAGCGCCGCGATCTCGATCAGCGAACGCCAATACGACGGCTTGCCCAGACGCTCACCCAAAACCTGCACTAGCTTGAGTGCCACGCCGGCACCGGCAAGTTCGCGCGAGGGACCCCCGTCCTCGAGCTTGGGATCGGTCAGAGGCACGCCCTGCGGCACCTGATCGGAGGGCTCGTGATGGTCCGTGACCACCAAATCGATCCCCAGGCTCTCCAGATAGGAAACCTCTTCCTTGGCGGCAATACCGTTATCGACGGTCACGATCAGGTTGGGTTGGGCGAGCTCGTTAACGCGGTCGAGCGCCGCGCGCGAAAGACCGTAGCCCTCGTCAAAGCGATGAGGAATAAACGGTGTGACATCGGCGCCAAACGTGCGCAGCGCCTCGGTCAACAGGCAGGTCGACGTAATGCCGTCAACGTCAAAATCGCCAAAGACCGCAATGCGCTCGTGGTTGCGAATAGCACGCTCGACGCGGTCGGCAACGACCGCCATGCCCGGGATAATGAGTGGGTCGGCCCAGTCGCGATCGAGCGAAGGCGTCAAAAACAGCTGGCCTTCCTCGATGGATGTAATGCCGTGCGCAACCATAATGCGCGCCACCAGCCCGGGTATGCCCAGGCCAGCCGAAAGCTCCTTTTCGAGCTCGGGGTTTTGCTGAGCGACCGCCCAGCGATGCGTCGTCTTAAGCGATGACATAGGCGCCCACCCCCGATAGGGGCAGGTCGCCGCGATACCTCTCACGGTTCATAGCGATGAGTCCTCTGTGTATGCCCGCTTCGGCAGGCAGATCTGTTGAACGAATTTATTATACCGTGCAGCGCGGACACAAATCGCCTCGGCACGCGGCGGTTTCGGTAAACGATGCCGGTAATAGCCTCGAAATATTCGAGCGTTTCTGACGCACGGACGCATGCGAGCGTCTAGCATATCCATTCAAAACGGATTCACGAGCAAAGGGAGTCGCGAGCGCATATGAAGCAATGGATTGGGCTGGGCAAGTTTCTCGCGGGGCACATGCAGATCATCGTTCCGATTTGCGTGGCGCTCGGCGTGCTCTTTCCCCAGCAGATCGGCGTTCTCAAGCCCATCGTTCCCACCTTGTTTGCCTTTATGACGTTTCAAGGCGCGCTGAGCAACACCTTTCACCAGGTGGCTGATGTGTTCCATCGTCCGCTGCACCTGGTCTTGGCGTTGCTCGTCTCGGCGGTGCTTATCCCTATCGCAGCCTATGCCATGGGGTCGTTATTCTTTGGTTCCAATCCCAACCTGGTCTGCGGCATCGTGCTCGAGTACAGCGTACCCGTGGCAGTCACTGCCTTTATGTGGATCAGCATGTTCGGCGGCAACGGCCCGCTCGCGCTCACCATCATCCTGACGTCCTCGGTCATCTCACCTGTGACGATTCCTCTTACGCTTAAGCTCCTGCTGGGCGCCACCGTCTCGATCGACGTACCGAGCATGATGCAGAATATGGCCTTTATGATCGCCATACCCGCCGTGCTCGGTATCGTCATGAACGAACTCACGCGCGGCTGGGGCCACGAGAAACTCTCCCCCGCGCTCTCGCCCGCCTGCAAGTTCATGATGATGGGTGTCATCGCGTCCAACTCCACCGCCATGAGCGAGTACGTGCTGCACATGAATGTTGAGCGCTTGGAAGTCGCCCTCTTTATCCTGGTGTTCGCCATCAGCGGCTTTATCGTCGGCGTCCTGATCGCCCGGGCCCTGCACCTGCCGTATAGCGAGACGACCACCATGTGCTTTACCTGCGGTATGCGCAATATCTCTTCGGGTGCCGTCATCGCCACACAGTATTTTCCCGGCGAGGTCGTGTTCCCCGTCATGTGCGGAACGCTGTTTCAGCAAGTGCTGGCCTCGATTATCGGGCATCTCTTTGAGCGCCTAACCGGTGAGGAGCGCGCCAAACAGCGCAAGCGGGTCGAGGCCGGCCGCGACACGATGGCACGCTAGACCGTCCGCATGACGCGGGTGTTAGTCTTGCTATACGAGCGTTTCCAGACGCGCGCATAGGCGCTCAGCATCGATATCGAGCGTGGTCTCGGCATTGACCTGGGCCAGACGATAGCCCACAAAGTAGGGCGATACCACCCAACGTGGCAGCGCCTTGGCAATGGTCCGGCCGTCCATGTGGTAGAAGAACAAGTTGTACGACTCCGCGCGACCGCCGTGGTGCTCGTGCAGGATATAGCGCAGGGCCACCTGAATCGCATCGGCAAACAGATCCGCTTCGGCTTGGTCGCGGGCGTCGTCGCTGGCAGCGATTCCCTGTGGAGCCGAGACGTTGACCTCAAAGAACCCCATGATCGGCTCGGTTGAGACGTTGACCGAGATTCTCCCCAGCTGCCAGACATCGGTGCCTTCAAAGTTGGCTGAGGTCAGCGCCGCATAGCCGTCCTCCTGTTCCAAGCCCACAATCTGCATGTGTGGATGGACGAGGCTGCCGCCCGAAAGCGGGCCTTTGTTCTTGTACATGAGCACACTGCGGTACTGTTGGGAATCGATCATCTGCTGCCAACAGCCCAGGGCAAACCGCATCACATGATGCAGCTCATCCGGTTCATAGGTCACCAGGTCGGCGTCGTGATTGGCCGACTCGATCAACACGGTCTGACGGGTGGCCCGCAAGGTCTTGAACTTATTCTCGAGCCAAATGCAGTCACCATCGCGCTGGATGATGTTGGCGAGCCCCTCCGTGTCGCAAAAGGGGCACGCGATGCCGGGACGACGGTTGTCGTCGGGTTTACCGTTCGCCTGCTGAACGTCAAATACGAGCGCCACAGACTACACCCCCAGCGGCACGATCT
>JAIJJM010000417.1 GCA_022728415.1 Collinsella sp.
CCGGATAGGACTCAAAGAGCGAGCGGGCAACCACGGCGCCCAAAATGGAATCGCCCAAAAACTCAAGGCGCTCATAGCTCGCCGAGACGGGCTGACCTTCCACGGCAGAGGGGTGCGTGAGCGCCGCGCGCAGCAGCACCTTGTTATTGAACTCGTGGCCCAGGATTTCCTGGGCGCGCGCGAGTCGTTCAGACAATGCCAAGATCTAGGCCTCCTTGGCGTTTTCGATCGCGTCGACGGCGTCGGCGACAGAATTGAGCGACAGCAGGGTCTCGTCGTCGATCTCGAGGTCGAACTCGTCCTCGATGGCCGTCACCAGCTGCAGACGCTCGAGCGAATCGGCATCGAGATCGTCGAAGGTGGTCTCGTCGCTAATCTCGGCAACGTCGACACCCAGCACATCGGCGGCGATTTCGGCGATCTTATCGAAGATTTCGGAGCGGTCCATAGCGCTTCCTCTCGTATTGTGTGAACATCAACGCGCTGGCGCCGCAAGCGCAGCGCCAAGACACGGTTTTGATTCTACCCCACGACGAAGGCCGCGAGGCACATAACAGCGCCCTAACTCGCTCCTACAAAACGATGCCGTCCATAGAGTTGGCGACGTTCTCGACAAGCCCGGCGCGCACGGCCTCCGCCGCGGCGAGCGTGCCGTTTTTGACGGCCTCGACCGAGGTGGCACCGTGGCCGATCAGGACCACGCCACGCAGGCCCAGCAGAATGGCGCCGCCCTTAGCATCGCCCGAGAGCTTTGCCTTGATCTCGCGCATCTGCTTTTTGATGAGCAGTGCGGCGATCTTGGTGCCGAGCGAAGCCATAAAGACACCCTTGAGCTCCTGCAGCAAAAACTTGGCAGCGCCCTCGGTTGCCTTAAGGGCAATGTTTCCCGACATGCCATCGGCAACGACGACGTCAAAGTTACCCGAGGTCAGGTCGGTTCCCTCGCAGTTGCCCACAAAGCCGGGAACGGCGGCCTTCATGGCAGGGAAGCACGCCTTGGTAAAGTTGGAACCCTTCTCATCCTCGGTGCCGTTGCCGAGCAGAGCGACGCGAGGATGCTCAATGCCCAAGACGACGCGCGCATAGGCGCTACCCATCTGGGCAAAACGCACCATGTCGTCGACCTCGACATCGGGGTTGGCTCCCATGTCGCACAGGACCGTCAGGCCGCCGGCGCGGTTGGGCAGCGCATTGGTGAGGCACGGACGCACCGGCTGCTTCTTGCCCTCGGCCTGATACCTAAATGGCGTCACGTAGGCGGTGGCGGCAGCGGTCATGGCGCCGGTGGAGCCGGCAGAGAAGAACGCGTCCGCGTTACCCTTCTTAATAGCGCGGCAGGCAAGCACGATCGAGGACTTACGCTTAGTCATCACGGCTCGAATGGGATCGTCATCCATGGCGATGACATCGGGCGCCTCCAAGGCCTCGACGCGCGCATGGGAGGCGGCAAAGGGATTGACGATTTCGGCGGGACCGGCAGCCAGGACCTCAATATCGGGATCGGCGGCAAGTGCAGCCTCGATACCGTCGAGAACAACCTGTGGCTTCTCGTCTCCACCCACAACGTCTACACAAACGCGAACGTTACTCATATACATACTCCTTATACAAAAATGGCCGACTCATTGAGCCGGCCATTGTGGTTCCAGTTGGAACGGCATCGCATCCAGAGAATACAGTTACTCGGTAACGATAACCTCGCGGTCCTTGTAGAAACCGCAGCTGGGGCACACGTGGTGCGGAAGCTTGACAGCACCGCAACGGGGGCACGTGGACTGAGCCGCAGCCGAGATCTTCATGTTGGCGGAACGACGGGTGTGAGTGCGGATACGACCCTGCTTTTGTTTAGGTACGGGCATAGTGACCTTCCTTATGAACTATCCAGTGTGGCGATTACGCGCAAGTAGCGATACTACCACAGTTTTACTCGTCAAGCTTGAGATTCTTCAATGCAGCAAATGGATTTTCCGTGGCAGCGGCCCATTCGGCCTCTGCCTGGGCGGCGCAATCGCATTGCTCGACGTTGAGATTGATGCCGCACGTGGGGCATAGACCGCGACAATCGGGCTTGCACAGGACAACGAACGGCGTATCCATGACGACTGCGTCATTGATGGGCTCACCCAGATCGACGATGCGATCATCGCCCAGCAACTCGTAGCCGTCTTCGTAGGCCTCGGGGTCCTCGGGCTCGTTAAAGAGATAGAATTCCTCAATCTCACCGGCAATATCAAACGAAGCGGGCTCAAGGCAACGGTCGCACTCACCGGTTGCGTGAGCGCGGACCATACCCGTAAGCAGAACACCGGTGCCGGCATTGGTAAAGACCACGTCGTAGTCGATGCCGTCCTGCAGCTGGTACTCCTTCTCGCCCACCGTATAGGTGGCGACATCGACCTTGCCAGTCAGCGGATACGAGTCTCCGGGAAACTCGAGCTGCTCGGAAAGATCGACGGTAACGCTCGGGAACTCAGCCATTACCACTGACCATTCTGCTGGGCGGCACCCTCGTTGAGTTGCTGGCGGCAACGGGTCACCGTACCGGTCAGACTCTTGAGGTTTTCCTCGAGGTGCGTAAAGACCTGCTCGGCGTAGTCCTCGGCGGCATAGCGCGTCTCGCGTTCATACTGCTGCGCACGGTCGCGGATATCGTCGGCCTGCTGCTGCGCTAAGCGGACGATCTCCTGCTCACCGGCAATGGTGAGGGCCTGCTGCTGAGCATCGGCGATAATGGAATCGGCCTGAGCGGCGGCGGAGGCCATAAGCTCCTCGCGCTCCTTGAGAATACGGCGGGACTTCTGCCATTCCTCGGGATAGCTCATGCGGATCTCGTCGAGGATGTTAAAGAAGACGTCGGCGTCAATAACCT
>JAIJJM010000418.1 GCA_022728415.1 Collinsella sp.
TCGGCGGGCTGGCCCATCTCACCATCCACGTTTTGGGTATGATGACCACAATATGAGCGTTTTCAAACTATTGCTTATAACCTGAGCCATACTCGGTGTTCGGCACAGCGATGTGCGGGGTTCATCGCTGGGGCCACAAGCCGTACCAGTTCTTCTCCCGCATGCCGGTCGCTGTGCTCAATTCGTTAAGCGACGACAACACCGTCGCGAAGCATTGAATACACAATGCGCACGCTGCACTGGGGTTTATCTGCAGCATGAGGAGAGAAAAAATGACTGCAAGCGCAACCGCGGCTGTGACCAAACCGGTGAAGAAGGATTCGGTTCCTGAGATCATCGCCGCTTCCATGGTCGGTACGGCCATCGAATTCTACGATAACTACTGCTATTCCATTGCCGCTGCTAGCTACTTCGGCATGATCTTCTTCACGGACGTCGCCAAGTCCAACCAGACCCTCGCCACGCTGATGGCCTTCGTGACCTTCGCCGTTTCGTTCCTCGCCCGTCCGTTCGGCTCCATGCTGTTCGGCCACTTCGGTGACAAGCTCGGCCGTAAGAAGACGCTGGTTATCGCCCTGATGACCATGGGTATCGCCACCTTCCTGGTCGGCTGCCTGCCCGGTTATGAGCAGATTGGCGCATGGTCCGTCGTGATTCTGTGCATCTGCCGTGCCTGCCAGGGCGTGGGCCTCGCCGGCGAATGGTCCGGTGCCGCGCTGGTCGCCACTGAAAACGCTCCGGCCGACAAGCGCGCCCTGTACGGTTCCTTCCCGAACCTTGGCGCCCCGATTGGCTTCTTCTGCGCTTACGGCCTGAACCTGCTACTCGAATCCAACCTGAGCAAGGAACAGATGATTGCCTTCGGCTGGCGTATCCCGTTCCTGTGCTCCGCCGTGCTGGTGATCATTGGCCTGTACGTGCGTGCCCGCATGTCTGAGACCCCAGTGTTCCAGAAGGCCACTGAAGAGAAGCGCACCTCCAAGCACCCGCTGCGCGACCTGCTGCCGTACTGGAAGGAAGTCGTGCTCGGCACCGTAGCCATGGGTATCACCTATACCCTGTTCTACGTACTCGGCACTTGGTCGCTGGCCTACGGCGTCAAGGGCTTGGGCTTCCAGCAGGGCGAGTACCTGCTCATGCAGATGTGCTCCGTGGTGTTCTTCGCCATCTTCATCGTGGTCTCCTGCGTGTACGCCGACAAGGTGGGCCGCAAGAAGGTCATGATTGCCGTGACCGCCGCCGCCTTGGTGTTCAGCTTCTTCGTGCCGATGCTGCTCGTGCACTCCGCCGCCCATATCATGATCTTCCTGTGCGTCGGCTTCATGATCATGGGTGGTTTGTTCGGCCCCTGCGGCGCCTACCTGCCTGAGCTGTTCCCGGTGCACGTGCGTTACTCCGGCGCCGGCCTGAGCTACAACCTCGCCGCCATCTTCGGTGGCGCATTCGCTCCGACCATCGCCCAGGCCCTGGTCGCCTCCAAGTTCGGCGTTGCCGGTGTGGGCTGGTACATGGCCATCATGGCCGCCCTCGCTCTGCTCGCTCTGTTCCTGATTAAGGAAAGCAAGGACAAGGACTACGAGCTGTAAATAGAGCTCCCCATATTATGCTCCCGCTGGCGGGAGCTGTCCACGAAAGCGGACTGAGGGTGGCCAATGGGATTTCGGTTCTTTGACCACCCTCAGTCTCACTGCGTTCGACAGCTCCCGCCAGCGGGAGCATTTTGTTATGTCGTCCCACCAAAAATGAACAATAGACGAACTTACGTAGTTTGGGCATCTCACTACGCCTTGCACGTTTTACTCTGGAAATCATGGATATCTGGCAGATCGTCGTGATTGTGGTGCTCGCCGCGCTGATACTGGCGTGGGTTGCCGTCATCGCCTACAACAAAGGCCGCGTTTCAGGTCGGCTCGCCGCCGAACAGGACCTGTCCGGCGACGAGGATACGCGTTCTCTATTCGGTGATGATGCGCCCGTGCGCCCCACCGAGCGTCGCCTGATTGAAGTCCTGCCCGAAGCCCTGATTGTTACCGACCGCAACGGCTTGGTCCAATATTCAAGCCCCGGCTCAGTGCCATTCGGCCTGGTCTCCGGCGACCGACTCAACTCGCGCGAAGTCGAGGACATCCTCACTCAGGCCGCCGCCGACGGTGGCGTGCGTGAGCGTGAGGTTCAGCTGCCGGTCAATCGCAATTCCTATCCGTCCTCTAATGGCCGAGGACTGGAGGCCGGCCAGTCACGCCCGTCCAACATGCTGTATTTGCGTGTGCGCATTGGCGATATCGGCGATGACCTGTACGCCATCTTCATCAACGACATGTCCGAGCAGCGCCGTTTCGAGGCCGTTCGCCGGGACTTTGTGACCAACGTTTCGCACGAACTCAAGACTCCGGCCGGTGCCATCTCGCTACTGGCCGAAACCGTGACCGACGCCGCCGATGATCCGGACGCCGTACGGTATTTTTCCGGCCGTATCTCCAAGGAATCCGCGCGCCTGACCGAACTGGTACATCATCTTATCGACTTGCAGAAAGCCCAAAGCCCGCAAAGTGTGATTGATGCGCGGCGCATTTCCGCGCTGGATGTGGCACGCGCTGCCATCGCCGCCAATCAGACCCAAGCCGACTCCCGCCATGTGGATATTCGACTGAGTGTCAACGGACAGTCAGTGCCCACGAAGGTCGAGGAGCTGGCCGATGGCGAAGGTTCCTTGGAAGAATCAGGCAGCCCGGCCACGAGCGGTCCGATGATCAAGGCCGACAAAGAGGCCATGCAAACCGCCGTCAAGAACCTCGTAGAGAACGCCATCCATTACTCGCCCGAACACACCACTGTGGCGGTCGGCGTGGGGGAGCGCGATGGCAAAGT
>JAIJJM010000419.1 GCA_022728415.1 Collinsella sp.
ACCAAGTTCGACCCGTTCCGCGAGATCGCGGCGGCTCGTGGCGTCTCCTACCAGCAGGTCGTGCTCGCGTGGGAGCTCGCCAAGGGCGACCATGTCTTCGTCATCCCCGGCGCCCACCGCCCCGAGACCATCCTCGACAGCCTGCATGCCGGCGATTTGGAGCTCACCCCCGACGAGCTTGTGAGGCTTTAAGGCGACAGGCTCTCAAAACTCGCAGATACACCGGTGGAATAGCGGTTTTTCTTGTCCATCCGCGAGTTTTGAGAGCCTGCTTTTGGGTTATTGGCCAAGATGTGTGTCTGGGGGTATGGGGTTAGTCGGTGGTGTTGGGGTATCTTACGGGGGTGTGGAATTCGTTCCGGTCGATGCCGGTGCCGTACCGGTTGGGGATGCCGTAGGTTTCGTGTGCGCCTTGTGGGCTGTGTTCCCATGCTTTGCGGTAGAGTTCCTCGATCTGCTGGTCGCTGATGGCGTTGGTCATGAGCCATGAGGCTGGTTCGGGCTGTTGGGTGTGTTGATGGCACCGCCGGCAGGTCGCCTTGATCCGGCGCAACAGGCTTGATCCCCGGTGGTGGCGGAGCATGCCGCGGATCCGCCCGTTCCATGACTCGATGAGGTTGTTCGTCGCTGGGATCGGCGTGGTGCGATCCCTGGTCGGTTCCGGGAACGTGAACAGGTGGTTCTCGCGGGATACGTTCGCGGATCATGCGTCTGGCCCTGACGAGGCGTTGGCGCCGGTCGGCGATGGTGCCGTCCGCGTACGTGCTCTTCCCGTCAAGGAACGCGTCGTACGTTTGCCCCCACTGGTTGTAGGAGGCGGGCCATGCGGCCGCGGCATCCGTGTCCGTCACGCGGCTCAAGGCGACGGCGATCTTCCGCAGTTGCTTGCCTGCCCCGGACCTTGGCTTGATCCCGGTGGGCTGGGTGATGTTCATGCACACGTGGAACAAGCACCGCCGCGCCTTGGTATCAGGCCGGCGCTCGCGCAACGCCTTCGGAATGCCACCGCCCCGTCGACCGCCACCGCCAGTGGCGGGGCGATCCCGGCTATGGGATGAGCCCGCGCGGCGGCGGTTTCGCTTTTGGCGACGTGCCGGCCGATCACATGCCCCGCAGGCGATCGCCATCAACACGACCGCATCCCGATGCAAGTGAACACCGTCCAGATGCGCCACGCCATACACCTCGCCGACCAGCGGAACCGGCGGCCACAGGCCCCATGACGACTCGTTCATCCGGCGCGGCGTGCGCGCCGGGATCGCATACTCGGCCCGGCTCTGCCTGGACGACAACCGGCGCGGCGACGTCTCCGGATCCGCCGCTCGCCGATCATAGCCGCGCGACAGCGGGCTGCCGCGGCCGGGATCCTTGCACCGCCAGCGCGTCCTGCCGGCCGAGGTCTTTCCGTTCTTCTTCATCGTGGTGCGGCATCCGGGACACAGGGGAATTCCCATACCCTTCAGACAACCACGTTCAAACGCTCCTCACGCCTGCTGTTATAAGACGTCCCAACCGGTTCCAGACACACATTTTGGCCGACCTGGAAAGTCCCCCTCCATCACATTCAAACACCTCCAACCCCTTGCAACACAAGGCCTCAGAGACAATTCCAGACACACATCTTGGCCAATAACCCCCATGTCCTCGCCTTCTTCGGCGAGGTGAGCAGTTTGCCTTGTTGCTGCGTTAAAGGAAAGTCTGCTCCAAGCGTTTAGTTAAGGTAGTTTACTTTTAGTGACGTTCCGGGGTCTGAATAAACGTTTTCTAGCTGTTCCAAGACTTCTTACAAATTCTCTCACAGGTATATTCACATGATATTCGCGGGTAGGCTGTCTGGGCAGGGGCGTCGCAATAATTAGGAAACTTTATTAACAAATAGGACCGGGAAAACCGGAAGTAAATAAGCCTAACTAAAGCCCTTGAACGGGGAGCGGATTTTGTTAAGGGGGGGGTACTTGACGCCTGATGTCAGAGGCGCGACATTGGCACCAGATTCCATGCACTACACTGGTGGGGTGCTTGAATCTCAACAACGAATGGCCCGGCGTAAGCCGGAAGTGCTGGCTCCGGCGGGCAACCTGCGCGGGCTGAAGGCTGCGGTCGATTACGGGGCCGACGCCGTATATTGCGGCGGCAAGGCGTTCGGCATGAGAAGTGCTCCGAAGAACCTGAGCCTGGAGGACTTCGAAGAGGGCGCCCGCTACGCCCATGCGCGGGGCGCCCGCGTATATGTGACCTGCAACGTGCTGCCGCGCAACAACGAGGTCAGGGCCATCCAGGAATACATCAGCCAGCTGGCCGGCACCGGTGTGGATGCGCTGATCGTCACCGACATCGGCGTGCTCATGACCGCGCATAGCGTCGCCCCCGAGCTGGAACTGCACGTCTCCACGCAGGCGGGCGTCACGAATTACGGTGCCGCCAACGCGCTGTACGACCTCGGCGCCAGACGCGTCGTGCTCGCCCGCGAGATGGATCTGCAGGCCGTGCGAGACATCCGCGCCAACATTCCCGACGACATGGACGTCGAATGCTTCGTGCACGGGTCGATGTGCATGGCGTTCTCCGGACGCTGCCTGATCTCCAACTATCTGACCGGTCGCAACGGCAACCACGGCGAATGCGCGCAGCCGTGCCGCTGGAAGTACTCGCTGGTCGAGGAGAAGCGTCCCGGCCAGTACTTCCCGGTCGAGGAGACCAAAGAGGGCACGTACCTGTTCAACTCGCAGGACATGTGCATGATGGAGCACCTGGATGACCTGATCGACTCCGGCGCCACCAGCCTCAAGATCGAGGGCCGGGCCAAAAGCGCGTACTACATCGCCGCGATGACCAACGCCTACAAGACCGCCGTCAACGAATACATG
>JAIJJM010000420.1 GCA_022728415.1 Collinsella sp.
AAAAAAATAACGTGCCAATGATACAAAATAATGGAAATCTCCAACCTTTTAGCATGGGTAATTTACCATCTATTGCTAAAACATTCCCAATGGAAATCCATACAACTATACTTCAACAGCTTAACCCATTGGAGCATATATCCAATGCTATAAGTAGGATTTGTTACTATAAAGAACAGTGTAAAGCACTTGAGCTTGAGTCACTCAAAATAAAAGAACAAGCCAGTTTAATGCACCTTAAAATAGATACTAATTTTAAAAAGGCAATGTATGAGCTAGAAACAAGAAGAAAGAGTAATGAGTTGAAGTTGATAGCTGCTGCAAATGATTTTAAGCAAATATCAATAACAAAATCAGACTTAATTAAAGAGATATCAAAGCTTGTTTCAAGCATATGTAGCAATGACGTTTCGTTGGAAAGTAAAAAGGCGATGAACGATACTCTTATCATTATGAAAGGCATGCTCAGTGATCAACGGTCTGAGTCATATGAAAAATTCAAATCTTTGTTAAGTAGTATTGATTCTAGTTACAATGATGCGTTGTTGATAGAGGATCATCAGGATAATTATGTTTAATATCATACTCGGAGTTGCTGCTGTAGGTGTTGGTTTATATATCTTGAACGAGCTTGATGAACGCGCCGGAGAAGAAAAAAAGCGATGGGAAAATCAACGAGAATCAGTATGTAAAAGCATCGAAGAACATAAGAGATATATAGAACAACATGTCGAATATGTTCAATCAATGTATGATTTTCATCAGTTAGTTGACCTTCATTATTCATGTATGAAAGTGGCAAATGAAGCATATAAACTTCTTAATGATGCTAAAAAATCAATGGGCGCTATTTATGATGCTATCAATAAACTTAAAGCTCACCGCTCTAAATTATTTAATGATAAAAAAGAAAGCAATGATTATGAAAAGAAAAAAGAAATACAAGCAGAAATAAACATGATCAAAAAAATCATAGATGGCCTATACTCTGAATTAGATTTAATTAAAAAGGATAAAGAACATTTTTATCAGGAATTAAAAGGTTTTAACTTAAAAACTAGCAGCATTAAATACAGAATTAGAGACAATACCGGATATAAAGGCTTTGATTGGTATAATCGGTTACAAGAACGAACTTTACTTCGACGTTAGTTTTGCACTGAAACTATATCAGATAACAATCCTCCACGGTTCCGGCAGCGCCTTGAGCGCAACCGGAAACCGTCTGGGGAGAACCCCAGACCCCCATCGCTGCAACATCGACGGTCTGCGACCACCTGCCAACCGAGTAACTGCCTGTTCCGTGCGAATAGGCTTTACAGGGGGCTGGCGCGGTTCCTGGCGACCTGAAAGCCCCTGGTTAGAGGTATCGGCGCGCCTGACCTCCTGAGAGCCTCTGTAACGCATTTTCGCGCCTCCCATGCCCTGGCGGGCATTTAAAACCCGTTTCGTGCGTCTGAGAGCGTTTGAAGGGCTATCTGACGACTCATCCCCGAAAGAACAACGACGGAATCACCGACAACATGCGAGAGGTGGCACCGCTCGCCGCAGCCCCAGCGACCGAACGTTAGTGAGCGAGTGGGCGAGGAAGCGGAAGAGAACCGGTAGTTAGATTGAGCACGTACGCACTGATGGGTGTCGGGGCACAGCCCTGACCAGATGGCAAACGGAATATCGTCGTGGGTGACGGTATTACATTTGCACATCCTGTCCCGATTTCTGAGGCGTTTTAGCGGTGAACGGACGGCAAAAACATGATGGAACTGTTGAACGTGGAGAGCGCGAAATCGAACAAAAATCACGGCTGACGAGGCTTGCAGAGGAATAAGCCAGTATACACTCCGCTATCGCTACGTGACTGGGTCAGGGCTGCGCCCCGACACCTCCAAAGGGTGTTTCGCTCAGCGCAACACCCTTGCCTAGAATAGATCTTTTACGCCGATTTGTAAGTTGTTGTTTTTTTAGTGTGTTTTTTGTTTACCTGTTGCATCCAGGGTGACACAACGTTGTCGCATCCTGGATGCGACAACACGCAACAAGGTGTTGCACAGATGTATCATGATGGCTTAGATTTGAACCAACGTTAGTGCATGGGATTTTCAGAGGGAAAAATCATGTTTATTGATTCAGAAAAACGGCTGAAACAACTTTCAGATGAGGCAAAGAAAAACACCGAGGATCTCGAAGAAGCAAAGAAGAATTCAAGGTTTACACAGGTATCCCCAAAAGGTTGGGAACGCGTTCGAGAGCTGTTGAAGGATAGCCAAGGCATATCAGCACTGAAGCTGTACTCATTTTTAGCGGAGCATATCGATCCTACGTGTGGCGCTGTCGTTGCGGATCAGCAATTCCTAGCTGAAAAACTTGGAGTTAGCAGAAGCACAATTATTCGGTGGCTCAATTACTTAGAATCAAAAAATGCATTAGTTAGAATCCCCGTTGCTGGTAAGGTTTGTGCGTATGCCCTCGATCCACATGAAGTCTGGAAGGGATACAACACTACGAAAAACCATGCAGCGTTTGTCACTAAAACACTGGTCAACAAAGACGGTGATATTCAGCGCCGAATCATGGCCATGTTTTCAAATTGAGCCAGCGGCAGGCGGACAATCAGGGGCTACGTGTTAACGTTTTGACCATGATTGTCTATCCTGCATTGCTCTTTTACCACCTAGACAGCACCATAGCGATAAGATAAACATGCTCAAACGTTTTATGTAACATTAGAAAAATTCAGTTAATTAAAAAAGGTTTTCTAAATGAGCAAAAAAAATAACGTGCCAATGATACAAAATAATGGAAATCTCCAACCTTTTAGCATGGGTAATTTACCATCTATTGCTAAAACATTCCCAATGGAAATCC
>JAIJJM010000421.1 GCA_022728415.1 Collinsella sp.
TTGCGGGCGGGCACGCGGCCCTCTCGGGTCCTGAGCACGACTCACCGGACTGGTTGTCTGAATAAAAGAAAGTGAAGGCCCCTTTCGGGGCCTTCTTTTTATAGGAATTCGCCGATTCGGTGGACTTCGGGTTGTAGGTCTACTCCGAATTGGTCCTTGACGGTTGCTTGAATGTGGCGGATGAGTTCGTCGACGTCGGCGGCGGTGGCGTGGTCGGCGTTGACGATGAAGCCGCAGTGCTTCTCGCTCACCTGGGCACCGCCGACAGCGTGGCCGCGCAGGCCGGCATCCATGATGAGTTTGCCGGCAAAGTAGCCCTCGGGGCGCTTGAAGGTGGAGCCGGCGCTCGGCATGTCGAGCGGCTGCTTGTCCTCGCGGCGTTGACGGTAGTCGTCCATGTCGGCCTTGATCATCGCGGCGTTGCCCGGGGCAAGGTTAAAGGTGGCAGAGAGCACGATAAGGCCGTCGTCGGCGATACGGCTCTTGCGATAGCCCAGGTTAAGCTCGTCGACATCGAACTCAATGATATTGCCGCTGCCGCGGGTGCCGTCGTCGAGCACGCGGGCGGGCTTATAGACGCGCACGGACTCCAAAACATCGGCCATGCAGGCGCCATAGGCACCGGCGTTCATATAGCAGGCGCCGCCGACCGAGCCGGGGATGCCCGAGAGGGGCTCCATGCCGGTAAGGCCAGTCTCGGCTGCCGCGGCCGCTACGTCCGAGAGTAGCGCGCCGGCTGCTGCCGTGACATGCGTGCCGTCGACGGTGATGTTAGAGAGGCCTTCGCCCAGTGCTACGACGACACCGCGGATACCCTTGTCACCGACGAGCAGGTCGGAGCCGTTGCCCACGATGGTGAGCGGCAGATCGCAGCGGTAGCAGGTGTCAAGCGTGGCGACGAGTCCCTGCTCGGTATCGGGCGTGACAAAGACATCGGCCGGGCCGCCGATCTTAAACGTAGTGTGCTCGCGCATGGGCTCGCTCATGAGCACGTTGTCCTCGCCGGCAACACCGGCGAGCGCGCAGAGCAGGTCCTCGTTAAAAAAGTCATTCTCGTGCATACGAATATCCGCCTTATGGTGGTCGTTTTCATCAATCGAATGCAATATACCCCACCCGGATGGATTTGGTGCAAAGTAACCTGGCCCCAATGCATCACATGGTGCAAAGGGGTCAGGTTGCTTTGCACCAATCGCGGCGATAAAACAGCCGTCTACCGGATTGGTAAAGTGTTTATCATCAAGGTAGAGGGACGGTCGCTATACTTTCAAGAGATTGCGCGAATACTCGGAAGGAGCGAGATGGGTAACAAAGTTACTCTTAAGCAGATTGCCCAGGAGGTGGGGCTTTCCCCCTCATCGGTCTCGCTTGTCCTTAACAATCGGCCTTGTCGCATCTCGGAAGAAAACCGCAAGCGCATCAAGGAGGTCGCGGCGCGCAACCACTATGTTCCTAACCAGATTGCGCGCAGCCTGGTCATGCGCGAGTCGCGCACGCTGGGCCTTATCGTTCCCAACATCGAGAGCCGCTTTTTTGCCTCGCTCGCCGGTAGCCTGGAAAAGCGCTGCCGCGAGGACGGCTACGCGCTCTTTATTACCAGCTCGGGTGGAAGTGCCGAGGACGATCTGGAGCTCCTGCGCCAGCTGGTGACGCGTGGCGTCGACGGTGTGTTCTTGGTCGTGGGCGACGAGTTCTCGGACGACCGCGCCCTGCGCGAAGAGGTCAGCCATCTGCCTATCCCGGCTGTTATGGTCGACCGTGCCATTGAGGGACTCGAGTGCGACAAGGTGATGTTCGACCACGAGATGGGTGGCTACATGGCTACCCGCTACTTGATCGAGCAAGGCCACCGTCGCATTGCCTGCTTGGTTAACGCGCGCCGTTCCAATACGGGCCGCAAGCGACTTGCCGGCTATGAGCGCGCGCTGCGCGAGGTTGGCCTGCCGATCGACGCGCGTTTGGAGTTTGAGAGCGAGTACTACATTCCGAGTGCCTACGAGGCCTCGGAGGCGGTGCTCGCAACCGACGCCACCGCCGTGTTCGCAAGCTCGGATAACATTGCCCTCGGTTTGCTCAAGCGCCTGCACGAGATGGGTGAGAGCATCCCGGACGATATCTCGGTGGTGAGCTATGACAACTCGGCGGCCGACGTTCTCTTTGAGCCGGCGCTGACCGCGATTGAGCAGGATCCTGGTGTCCTTGCGGAGCATGCTTTTGGCTGCATGTCCAAGCGTCTTGCCGGCAGGGGCGGTAGACGTGCCGAAGAGGTCGTTCTGGAGCCGGCGCTTATCGTTAAGGGCAGCGTGCTCGAGCTTACTAAACATAACTAAACACGTTTATCAATTTGCAGGGACTGAATGTGGAGCACCTGTGACAGGCAATGTCGCAGGTGAATGTCTGCTTCTGCCTGTCAACATGGCAAATCAGGATGGTAAAACGTTTTTTCATACTGATAAAACGTTTTACCAAATATACTTGTCTCAACGAAAGGTTGCCGTATTGGAGGGTGACCATACAGCGAAGGGACATAAACAATGGCTAAAACTCTGGGAACGCCGTGGCAAAAGCTGGGCCACGAGGTGCCGGCTTCCGAGCTCGAGGGCGTCGACCTGTATTGGCGTGCCTCGAACTACCTGTCCGTCGGCCAGATTTACCTTCGCTCCAACCCGCTGATGCGCCCCGACTTTGTTGACGAGAAAACCGGTGAGGTGCGCGACTTTGGTCGCCCGGACGTTAAGCACCGCCTGGTCGGCCACTGGGGCACTACGCCCGGCATTAACTTCCTGTTCGGCCACGTCAACCGCCTCATTGCCGATCACAACCAGAACGCTATTTTCTTGATGGGCCCGGGCCACGGTGGCCC
>JAIJJM010000422.1 GCA_022728415.1 Collinsella sp.
AACGATGATGCATATGTCGCCGAAAACAAATGGCATAAAAATCTGCTGAGAATAGTCGCCGTTCTGGTGATTTCTCTTATCGTTTCAGCGGGTATCACCATTGCATTTGCGGTTGGAAAGACACATCAACATGATTTGTTGCTGAAATTAGGTGTGCCTTCGTTGGTGTGCGCAGCGATTGCCATTGTTATATCGGTCGTATCGCTGATACAAACACCGGAACTCTATAGAAAATGCCGCGAGACGGTGTCTGACAAAAGAATGGAGCCGGTATACAGCACGGCGATCACGGAAATTCATGATGCCATGCGTCCGCTGCTCAAGGTATTGCCGAAGTCATGCAGAACCAGTTCGTTCCTGATTGCCGTTGGCAAATATGTGCATTTTATGCCCACGGCCGGGGAAGCGATGTTGAAAGCGGACATGGGCCATTCGTTTTCCGCCGATTCCGAGCATGAGGCCATGTCGTTGGATATTGATGTCGATGCTTTGGAAAGCCATATCCGGAAAGTGATTGATGACACCAATAGCCAGGCGATGCGGTCTGCGCCAAAATTGAGCGTGATCGTTCGTTCCGTTGCGCCGGTATGTATTGCGTTATTGTCGGCATTTCTTGCAACGACAATATGCGTGATGACAGTGAATAGCATCAACGTGGTAGAGGCCGCGAATGAGGCTCGCAAGACCGCGGCACAAGCACAGACAAAATCTCAAGATAACAAGGATGAGGAGAACAAGTCGCAGGACAATAAAGACGCGGAAGAGCAATCGCAGGATAAAAAGGATATCGAGGAGCAGCCGCAAAACAAAAGTCAGCAATCGGAAAGTCCCGTGACGCCGAACTATGATCAGTTCCTCGACCTTTACAAAACCGTCTATGAAGGTGATTCCATGACTCCGATTGAGGGGACATATTGCCGCAAAGATGGCAGTTGCGTAGTCATCGCTGGCAATAGCATTGCACCATCTGCTGGGGAGAGTCCACTACCGGCGGCCGATGACGGAACACCTGTCGCGTATAACCTACATACCGGAAATATGGGAGGCGCTGGATACCCGAGTGTCCTTGTACCCCTCTATTTGTGTGCATCTGATGTAGATGATGGTGCTCGTTGTCAGATGATGAATGATGGCAGAACGCAGGTTGAGTTTGACTATGTTATGCCTGGTACGGATATTGAGGAATATTGCTCTCATTTTCAAGTAGATTCCGTGGATTATTCTAATTTACCTGCCGGTGACAAACCGTATTTGTGGGTTTCCGGTATAAATCTCAAATCAATGGGGTGGCAGCAAACCGACCTCCTTTCCGATGACTCTGTGTTCTACAAACAGTAATTGCAACAATCATTGAACGGCATACGAAGGAGCATAATCATGTTTTGCCATAAATGCGGGGCAAAAGCTCGTGATAATCAGGATTTCTGCATGCGTTGCGGAGCGAAATTGCTTAAACGGACAACAAAGAATTCCAGCAGTACCGATTCCGCAATATCCGGCGAACGGACCAGCAAAGTGCAGACGCCATCATTGTGGGTGGAATCGGCTGAACCTTTGGCCGTACAGTGGGCTTCAACTGAGAGCGTGCGACCGGATAATATCTCATCAAAAAAGAAGATCATTACCATTATTATCGCAGCTGTAGTTGGAATTGCCATGCTCATCGCAGGATGGCATGTACTGAGCGATAGCGGCAAGATAGCCGAATTGGGCTGGATAAAAACATCAAATAATAATAACGGTAACCCTGATTCCGATTCAGCAAATCGTGACCCGTTGACCGCAAAGGTTGTTTCGGAATGTGATGGAGTGCGGGATGCTGCTGCGGCGGACTTTGCGGATGACGGCGATCACCTTCGTGTTGCATTGTCTATGGATGATTCCGGAACCATGCAAACGGTCCGCTTACTGGGCTGCATCGCTTCACAGGCGGGTATCGGCAGTAGCGATGGTTCGTCTTTTTCGCAGCAGAGTTTTCAGGATGGTACTCAATTGATGTCGGAGCTGTTTGGCTTGGCGGCTTCGGACCCGTCGAAATATGTATATTCTAGCGATGAGGCGAAATCGGCCGTCTCGAAAATGGAGTATCAATCCGTCGATGGTGATCTTGATGCCCGTTGTGTGTATGATGCTAACAACAGCATGTTGTATTGCCATATGAAATCGTCTTCCACTGATTCTTCAGAAGAGTAGAGAGGACGCTTCGGCTGATTTCACGGGTGTATTTTATTCCATCGTATTCCAAAAGGCAGTTTGCATCTGTCTGCATAGACGGAGCGCTGCAGAAAGGAGCTCGACATGGTGACATGTGGCAACTGTGGGGCACAGGTTTCGATTGACGGACAGCGTTTTTGTGCGCGCTGTGGCGTGAAATTGCCGGAGACGGAAACGCAGACCACATTCCTGCATGCGGTGCAGGAGCCGAAGGTGCCGCCGTTTTGTGGCCAATGCGGTGCGAAAACCAGTATTGAAGGGCAAATATTCTGCCTCAAATGCGGGGCAAGACTACTGTCAACACAGCAGCAGACGGCACTTCAATCACAACAATTTCAATCTGTGCCGCAGTTTACGCAGACGCAGCCCCAACCGCAATACATCTATATGCAGCAACCTGTGCAGACGTTTACGCCAAGGGGCTATGTGAAAACCAGTCGCGACAGCACGTTGCGTCTGATCGCCGCCATAGTGAATATCGTGTTCTGCGGTCTTTATGGACTATATGGCGTCGCCACTTTGTTTGCGTCCGGTTCAGGTTTCCTGTTTCTGATTTGCTTGGCTTGGATGATTCCAATGACGGTGTATAGCTGGCGCTTATACACCGGCGAAAGGCCGAATACCACCACGTTCGCCGTGTGCACGTT
>JAIJJM010000423.1 GCA_022728415.1 Collinsella sp.
GGAGTAGCACGTAGAACGGTTCCTTTGCCTCGTCGGTATCAACCAGAACCCGACGCAGATTGTCGGTGATGACATTGGAATTGCCGAGCTTGCCCATAATGGTGGCAAACCACAGGCCGGCAGCAGTCGTAGCGCTCAGCAGCACGCCGAGCACAGCAATGAGCGCGACGCGGCGAACCGTATGACCGCGACGGCGCTGACGGGCGCGCTCGGAATAGCGGGCAACGTTATCACGGCTATAGATTTTTGCCTGAGCGCCGGTCGAAGGTCTTCGAGATTCCGTAAGGGGCTTTTTCTTAAACATAGGCAACCTGCATTAGTAGATGACGGGATCGGGAACAGTGGCGTGCTCGACATGGGCGCCAAGCGCCTGCAGCTTTTCAACAAACCGCTCGTAGCCGCGCTTAATGTGATGAATGGCCGAGACCTCGGTCGTGCCGTCGGCAATGAGGCCGGCAACGACAAGCGCCGCGCCGCCACGAAGATCCGGTGAGGTTACCTGAGCGCCGGAGAAGCCCTTGACGCCGTGAATCATAGCGTGATGGCTCTCGATGCGAATATCGGCGCCCATGCGCACCAGCTCGGATGCAAACATAAAGCGATTCTCAAAGATATTCTCGGTGATAACGGAGCTGCCGTCGGCCAGAGCGGAAAGCACCATGATCTGCGCCTGCATGTCCGTGGGGAAACCGGGGAATGGGAGCGTCTGGATATCGACCGGCTTGATGTGCTCGACACGATTCACGTGAACGCCATCCTCGATGCGTTCGCAATCGATGCCCATAAGCTCCATCTTCTTGAGCACCATTCCCAAGTGGATGGGGCAAAAGCCCGTGACATCGACACCGCGGTCGTCTGCCATCAACGCACCGGCAACGATAAAGGTACCGGCCTCGATGCGGTCGCCCACCACGCGATGGGTAACGGGATGCAGCTCTTCCACGCCCTCGATGGTCACAACAGGCGTACCCGCGCCGACAATCTTGGCTCCCATCTCGTTAAGCATGTTGGCGAGATCGACGATCTCGGGCTCACGGGCGGCATTATCGATAACCGTGGTACCCTGCGCACGCACGGAGGCCATGATGAGGTTCTCGGTCGCACCGACGCTGGCGAACTCGAGCGTGACGGTAGTGCCGCGCAGGCCCTGAGGCGCATTGGCGTTGATATAGCCGTGGGCGGTATCGAACTCGACGCCCAAGGCCTCAAGACCCAAGATATGCATGTCGATCTTGCGAGCGCCCAGGTTGCAGCCGCCGGGCATGGCGATCTTGGCGCGATGGAAACGGCCCAACAGGGGTCCCATCACGGCAGTGGAAGCGCGCATCTTGGCAACGAGCTCATAGGGCGCCTCCCAAGAATCGACCTGGGAGGTATCGATCTCGAGCGTGTGCTCGTCGAGAACATCGATCGTAGCGCCCATACCCTTGAGCACCTTGCCCATCACGTGGACATCGGAAATATCGGGCACGTTCTGCAGCGTCGTCTTGCCCGGCGCCAGAAGCGTTGCCGCCATGAGTTTGAGAGCGGAGTTCTTGGCGCCCGAAACAGGCACGGAACCTCCGATGGCGTGGCCACCCTCAACGCGGATAATATCCAAGGTCTACCCTTTCAAAAAGCATGCCCGGGGTGGCTGGGCCATCCCGGGCATGATGTGTTCGCAAATGGTCGAACGCTAAAACGTTTGACTATTGGGCAAGCTTGAGCTTACACCATGCGATTTCATTATAGAGGTAGGCGCGGCGTGCATCATCCTCCGACAAATTACCCAGCTTCTCTTCAAAACCTTGAATATCAGCTTTAACCTTGTCGGCATCGACGGTCGCCAAATCGCAAGCGCGCTCGGCGAGGACGGTCACGACATCGTCCGCAACCTGGGCATAGCCGCCGGCCACGGCAAACGTGTGGTCGACAGTTCCCATGGCCTTATCGGAAACGCGAACGTAACCGCGGTCGATCGTGCAGATTTCGCTGGAGTGAGCAGGCAGAACGCCAAACTCGCCATCCGTGGACGGAATCGACACAAACGCAGCGTCGCCCTCATAGGCGCAGCTCACGGGGCACACGATGCGGATACGCATAACCTACTTCTCCCCCATCTTGCGGGCACGCTCGCGCACGTCCTCAATCGTGGAAGCATAGCGGAATGCCTGCTCGGGCAGGTCATCGGCCTTGCCGTCGACAATCTCGGCGAAGGAGCGGACAGTATCCTCGACGCGGACGTAGACACCGGGGTTGCCGGTGAACTTCTCGGCGACGTGGAAGGACTGGGAGAGGAACTGCTGGATCTTGCGGGCACGGTTGACCGTAAGGCGCTGTTCCTCGGACAGCTCGTCCATACCCAGAATGGCGATGATGTCCTGAAGGTCGGAGTACTCCTGCAGGAGCTCCTGGACCTTGACGGCGACTCGGTAGTGCTCCTCGCCGACGATCGAGGGATCGAGGGCGTCGGAGGAAGAAGCGAGCGGGTCGATAGCCGGGAACAGACCGAGCGACGAAATGCTACGCGAAAGAACTGTGGTGGCGTCGAGGTGCGTAAACGTCGTGGCAGGCGCCGGGTCGGTCAGGTCGTCTGCAGGGACGTAGACAGCCTGAACGGAGGTAATGGAACCCGTTTTGGTCGAGGTAATGCGCTCCTGGAGGTCGCCCATCTCGGTAGCCAGCGTAGGCTGGTAACCGACGGCGGACGGCATACGACCCAGCAGTGCGGAAACCTCGGAACCGGCCTGGGAGAAGCGGAAGATGTTGTCGATGAACAGCAGAACGTCCTGGCCGCGATCGCGGAAGTACTCAGCGGTGGTAAGGCCGGCCAGACCGATGCGCAGACGTGCTCCAGGCGGCTCGTTCATCTGACCATA
>JAIJJM010000424.1 GCA_022728415.1 Collinsella sp.
GTACCAGAGCGATATTGCCGTGAGCGCGACGGGCTATGCCGGCCCCGGTGGAGGCACCGAGGACGATCCGGCTGGAACCTTTTATATTGGCTGGGCGTATCGCACGGCCGATGGGGGAGTGCCGGTCGTGGACTCCATTCGTTGTCACTATGAGGGCGATCGTTCGTGTGTTCGTGCCCATGCGGTCGCGGAGGCACTGGGTCGCATTGTCTGCGTGCTCCATTCTATGGAATAGACGTGTTTTTAAGGGGCCTCTGAGCCCCTTAATTGTGAAGAAGGGGACCTCGGGCGAATTTACTCTTTGTGCAGGTAGTTGATGTATTTTCCTTCGTCATGCCTTGCTTGGTTCGCCTGCGGTCAAGTTTTTGGTCAGTGTTTGGTCGGCGTTTGGTTGGGATTTGGAAAGGTCGGCTGCATATGATTTATCTGAACGGTTGACCACGAACAGTCGTTCGTTTATTATCGATCCAGATTGTTAAGAGGAGGGCTATTCATGGCCAAGAATTCAGGTCCCGTACGTACCGTTCATGCTCGCACGACGGGTAAAGAGCGCGATGAGATGATTGCCACCACCAAGGCCGAGATCGAGAAGAAATTCGGCCAGGGTTCCATCATGAGGTACGGCGACGGTGGTCCCGAGCTCGAGGTCGAGGCCATTCCCACGGGCGCCCTGGCCCTCGATGCCGCTCTGGGCATCGGCGGCGTGCCGCGCGGCCGTATCGTCGAGATTTACGGTCCCGAGTCCTCCGGCAAGACAACGCTTTCGCTCGAGATTTTGGCAGAGGCTCAGGCTATGGGCGGCGTCGTGGCATTTATTGATGCCGAGCACGCGCTCGATCCCACGTATGCCGCGCGTATCGGCGTAGACATCGATGAGGTCCTCATTTCCCAGCCCGATACGGGCGAGCAGGCGCTCGAGATCGTCGATATGCTCGTGCGCTCTGGCGCTATCGACGCCATCGTCGTCGACTCCGTCGCCGCTTTGACTCCGCGTGCCGAGATCGAGGGCGAGATCGGCGATACTACGGTCGGCCTTCAAGCCCGTCTGATGAGCCAGGCGCTCCGCAAGCTCGCCGGCTCGCTCGCCAAATCTAAAACGACCTGCATCTTCATTAACCAGCTGCGCGAGAAGATCGGCGTCATGTTCGGCAACCCCGAGACTACGACGGGCGGCCGTGCCCTCAAGTTCTTCTCGTCGGTACGCATCGATATTCGTCGCATCGACAGCATCAAGCTTAAGGACGAGGTCATCGGCAATCGTGTGCGCGCCAAGGTCGTTAAGAACAAGGTGGCGGCACCGTTTCGCTCGGCCGAGTTCGACATCATGTACGGCACGGGCATCTCTAAGGAGGGCTCGATTCTGGACATGGCCGTCGAGTGCGGTATCTGCAAAAAGATGGGCTCTTGGTTTGCTTACGGTGAGGACAAGCTCGGTAATGGTCGTGAGGCCGCTAAGGCCTTCCTGCGCGAACACCCCGATTGTGCCGACGAGATCGAGCATAAGGTTCGTCTCGCCTGCGGCCTTGAATTCGATGACGATGCTCCGTCCGAAGTCGAGCTGACCGATCAGCCCAAAACCGAGGAGTTCGATGAGCTGTATGCCATCGATGGCTCCGCGATGCTCGATGATGACGACGAGTAGCGGATGCCCTCATGTCGTATACGGTGACCGAGGGCACGGTCGTTTTTCCCGATAAGAAGATGGCCTCCTCGTTCTCGAGTGGGTATGCATCAAAGAAGCCTTGTGCACATATCGACTGTGAGATCGAGGGCGGTTATGAACGATCCATCTGGATTCCTGTTCGTGTCGCACGCCTGTTCCTTAAAAATCGCCCCGATCTTCCCTGCGATTGGGATGAGTTTTGCGAGGCGGTACAGCTCATTGAGCGTAAATGCGCGCTTACCATGGTGACTGAGATGCTGTCGCGCCGCGACCATGCCACGGGTGAGGTCCGTGACAAGCTGGTTCGCTATGGGTTTCGTGCGGCCGCGATTGAATTCGCCGTCGAGCGTGCCACTGAGTATCGCTTTTTAGATGAGAGGCGCTTTTGTTCGTACTTTATCGAGGAGCGCAAACGACGCGGCTGGGGACAGCGCAAGATTGAGACTGAGCTCAAGCGCCGCCATGTCGTACTCGATGATATCCCCGGCTATCCCGAGGATTATTTTGCCGTGGAGGACGACTTGGCTCGCGCATCGGCTTTACTCGCGAAGCGTCGTGTTCCCGAGACACGTGGATTCGAAAAGCTCGTCCGATTTTTGATGGGCAAGGGTTTTTCGTACCACATCGCCGCCGATGCCGTTAAGGCGCGTCTCGATACCGAACGTGAGGAATGTGCAGTTTAGACACATTCTAGACACATGCGTTTTGCGTACCTGCCGTTCACCGCGTTTTAGCCGCCGAGCTGGGTCCATTTATTTGACAGTTGTTGCGGTTCAACGTACGATAAACACTGTCATTTGCTTTGTGATATGTGCTCATCTTTGATGAGTTTGTTTATATGTTTCTCTGTATCCGACCCGCATAAGCTGCGCCCATATTACTCAAATGTCGCGAGCCGTTCGTAAGGACGGTTCGCTTTGTTGTGTAACGAATCCATAAAAAGGAGTGAGCATGCCTATCATCGCAGCGCTCGTTGGCATCGTTTTGGGTGCCATCGCCGCCATTGCCTACATGCGCACCGCCAAGCAGGGTAGTCTTCACGAGGCCGACGAAAAGATCCAGTCGGCACATGCACAGGCTGAGTCCCTAATCGGCGATGCAAAGCGCCAGGCCGAGACCCTCAAAAAAGAGGCTCTGCTCGAGGCTAAAGAGGAGATCATCAAGAACAAGCAGGCTGCCGAGGCCGAGGACAAGC
>JAIJJM010000425.1 GCA_022728415.1 Collinsella sp.
GGTGCTCAAGGGCATCGACCTGTCCGTTAACCCCGGCGAGGTCGTCACCATTATCGGCGCCTCGGGCTCGGGCAAGTCGACCTTTCTGCGCTGCCTCAACCTGCTCGAGACCCCGGACGCGGGCCACATCTGGTTCCACGGCCAGGACCTTACGGCCGAGCGCTGCAATATCAATAAACTCCGCGAGGACATCGGCATGGTGTTCCAGGGCTTTAACCTGTTCAACAACATGGACGTGCTCGACAACTGCACGCTTGCGCCCGTCACGCTCAAAAAGATGAGCAAGGTCGAGGCCGAGAAGGTCGCGATGGAGCATCTGACGAGCGTGGGGCTCGAAAAGTTCGCGCACGCCGCCGTGGGTCGCCTGTCCGGTGGCCAAAAGCAGCGCGTGGCCATCGCGCGCGCCCTGTGCATGAATCCGCAGATTATGCTGTTCGACGAGCCGACTTCGGCGCTCGACCCCGAGATCGTGGGCGAGGTGCTCGAGGTCATGCGCAAGCTCGCGGCCGACGGCATGACCATGGTCGTCGTCACGCACGAGATGGCCTTTGCCCGAACCGTGTCCGACCGCGTGGTCTTTATGGACAAGGGCGTGGTGCTCGAGGACGCCGCGCCGGCCGAGCTCTTCGGCAACCCCAAACACCAGCGCACCCGCGAGTTCCTCTCTCGCTATCTCGAGGACAAATAACCGACCGCAAACGCTTACGTTGCAGGGCCGCTCCCGTGGGGCGGCCTTTGTCGTCACAATCGAAAGGATGTCATGGCCGAGGTTTGGCGCTTCTTTGCGCATGAGGACGATTTTGCCGATATAGACGAGGCCGGCGCGTGCGAACGCCTGGGCCGCGTGCTGTCGTTTCCGACCGTCTCGAGCATGGATGCCGAGGCGGTGAACTGGCAGCCCTTCGACGACCTGCGCGCCTATATGCGACAGGCCTGGCCGCGTGTGTTTGCGGCGGGCAAGGTCGAGCTTATCGACCATTCGCTGCTGGTGGCGCTTGCCGGCAGCGATCCGGCCCTTAAGCCCGTTATGCTCATGGGTCACATGGACGTGGTCCCCGTGGTGCCGGGTACCGAGGCCGACTGGACGCACGCTCCCTTTAGCGGGCACGTGGACGACACCTACATCTGGGGCCGCGGCGCGATCGACATGAAGGACCAGGTCGCAGGCATTCTCGAGGCTGTCGAGTATGCGCTGTCGCACGGTTGGCAGCACGAGCGCACGCTGCTCCTGGCTTTTGGCCAGGATGAGGAAACCACGCAGTTCGGTGCGGGTGCCATCGGCCGCACGCTCGACGAGCGCGGCATTGAGCTTGAGTACCTGATCGACGAGGGCGACTACCGCATCGTTCCGGCTGCCGAGTACAGCGCGGGCGAGGGTTGGCTCATGCACGCCGACCTGGCTGAGAAAGGTTATGCCGACATTGTGCTCAAGACAAAGAGCACGGGTGGACATTCTTCCAACCCCTACGGCGGCACGTCGCTCGAGGTGCTCAGCCGCGCCATCGCCGCAATCTGCGATATCGAGTGGCCGACGCGCGTGACCGACTTGCTTGCCGCCCAGCTCGTCGAGTTGGGGCTCTACACGGCCGATGAAATTGCCGCTAACGGGGGTGCCATTGTCCGCGATTGCCTTGCCAGCAAGAAGCTCTATCCGCTGGTGACGACCACCTGCGCGCCCACGCAGATTGAGGGTGGCAGCACCGGCGCCAACGTAATGCCGCAGGATATGTGGGCCAATATCAACTTCCGCATGCTCGAGGGCACGAGCGTGGCCGACGTTGTGGCGCGCTGCCGTGAGGCGGTTGCCGGGGCGGACCCTGCCGGTCGTGTCGAAGTGGAGCTGGGCCCCGGCAGCTCCGAACCCTCGCTGTCCCCGCGCATCGGTGGTCCCGGCCTCGAGGCGGTTCACTCCATCGCCGCCCGCTATTTCCGCGATCCAAAGGGGGCGGAGGAAAACGGATCATTCGAGCCAGTGGCAATTGTGCCCTCGACCGTGATCGGTGCGACCGACGCTGCCAACTACCAGCACATTTGCCCTGAGTGCATTCGCTTCTCAGCCTTTGTGGTTGACGACGACGAGTGCGATCGCGGCGTCCACGGCACCAACGAGCGCATCACCCGCCGCGCCTACCTCCAGGGCATCCGCTTCCTCGTCGCTCTACTCCAAACGCTCTAGAATGTGACAGAGCGACAGTCCCTTTGTTAGCCGTTGGGGACGTTCTTAAACGACTAGTCGTTAAGGAACGTCCCCAACGGCTACGTCCACTCATTCCGTGCGGGTTATATGCAGGTTTGCCTGCGCACGCTATCATGTATGGGTTAGACCGCAACTATGTACCCCATACGCGAAGGGATGCGCATGTATCTGAAGATCGACATGTTCTAGCCGGGCTTACCCCCGCAGTGGCGCCGCGCGCCCCATCAACTCTGCCGATTTTCACCTTCACGCATATAAAGGAGTCCCGTCATGCGCGACAAGCTCGAAAAGATTATCAAGGCCTACGAGGAG
The DNA here is from genome assembly GCA_022728415.1 of Collinsella sp. Next base: position 2,510 of record JAIJJM010000425.1, read on the forward strand.
CTCGAGAAGAAGCTTTCCGACCCGGCCGTCGCCTCCGACATCAAGGAGTTCACGCGTCTCAACAAGGAGTACGCGCACCAGTCCGACCTCATTGCCGCCTCGCGTGAGTACATCGGCGCGCTCGATGACATCGAGGCCGCCAAGGAGATGCTCCGCGACACGACCGACGCGGACGAGAAGGAGATGCTCCAGATGGACATCTCCGAGAATGAGGAGAAGCTTCCCCAGCTCGAGGAAGACATCAAGTACATGCTCATCCCGAGCGACCCCAACGATGACAAGAACACCATCGTCGAGATCCGCTCCGCCGCCGGTGGCGACGAGGCGGCCATCTTCGCCGGCGACC
>JAIJJM010000426.1 GCA_022728415.1 Collinsella sp.
GGTTTTAAGGTTTCGTCAAAACCAACGGTGAATTGGCGTGGGCCGAAATCAAGTGTCAGCGAGCCACTGCTATCAAGCCCTAAATCTGGAGCCAGGCGGTCTTCCAGTTCAGCCATAGTCAGCCCACGGTTTTCAGCAACTATGTTGATTTTCTCGCGGGCATGTTCCTGTAATGCAACGAATTTAATCTTTTTCGCAATGCCATTAAGTAGCATTAGCGCAACATCGCTGCCAATATCAGCTAATACATCCAGCCCGGACACCGCCCGTTTATGCTGGGATTCCCCAGGCCAGGCGCGGATAAGCGGGGTTAACTTACGCGCGGTGTCGTCATTGCCTAAAATCCCCAGCGAAGTAAATGCCCAGTTTTCTTTTGCGGGTGCGCCAGCTTCTGTCCATGCGGTATACAGATCCCAGCCAAAGTCAGCCAGTGATTCGCGGGTGAAGGTCTCTTTGATGGTCGCCAGCCCAGCGTAGGCGGTAATGTCGCGTGGAAAGCTCAACATTGTGCCTAGGTGGCGCATAGCGTCATCTGGCAGAGGCAGGTTGTTACTTTTAAGCCGTGGTCTGCGCCATAAGGTGAACTGATAAAAGCCGGGCGGTGGGGCGATTTTAGCGGGATATTCTTCCAGCGGATCGCTATCGAACAATGTTGCCAGCGCAGCTAAAACATCAGGTTGGTTGTATCTCCGGGCGATTTCTTCAATCGTTTCTCGCTGGTTTAATTTCACTAGCAGGCGGAGTGCCTGGCGGGCATATTCCCGATTTTGGCACGGTTTGCCCAGCGCCAAAGGCAGTAGCCCGGCGGTGGCATGGCGCGGGTTATTTGCCAGCCAATTAACGGCATCCTTGTAAGCCATTTTTTTCTGTAACCGCTGCGCCATTGGTAAGGCTAGTTCACTGGCCCCAATAAAGAGGGTGAATATCCACAGTCGTTGATGATCTCGTTGCAAGCAGGTCATAAACGCAGGAATGGCTGTACTACCAAAAACCGCCAGAATCTCTTTCTCACCTGAATATCGCTCCTCAATGATTATTTGGTTGAGAAATGAAATCGCCTGTTGTCCCGGTAAGTAACAAAGCGCAGATAGATTCCAGCTTTTGTTGGCATTGTTGTGATATTTCGCAAACTCAGCTTTTAGTGCTGGAAAATCAAAGCGCAACAACGCATCAACAGCGCTTTGCGGTATATATTTTTTTTCATGTAAGTCATCTTCGCAATGCAGCCATTCATTAAAACCTAATTGCCAAAGGATTTGTTGTTCTGGTGTAAAAGGAATGAAAGATGTCTCCCAGCTTTCTTTTTCAATTAGTGGCAGGTCGGTAAATAAGGTTTGCTGTGATGACTGAAATTGCGCGATTTCACTGAATCTGGATATGTCAGTATGACTGATTAACTCTGTAATTCCTGGCGTGATGTCAGTGACGGCAGGGATGGGAAGCACCGGTAAATCAAATACGGGTATTACATTCGTTTTCTTATTTATTACCCACGGTGGAGCGACAAACAGCTCCGGCAACATATCCGCAGTGGCGTATTCACATTCTTCAGCGACTAACTGAGTACGACATTCAGATAAAATTCCTGCCGCTTTAGCATTAACCCTGGGAATGACGTCAGTGACTAACTCTGGCGTGGCGGTAATCAGTTTGACAAGCGCTTTACGCCACTCTTTGTCTTCATGTATTGCCAGCAAAGTAGCATAAGCGGCAAGAGCCGCAGCGGGATGTTTTTGACAGGCTTTGCTTAAGTATTCCAGGTGCTTTTTCTTGCCAATCACACCGAGGATCAGAATTTGAATCGCATCCGGGTGATTCGTTTTCCATAGCCATTTGACAAGATCTTCAGTCTCGCTGATACGCTCGAAAAGATAAGTGGGATTGTCAGAATGCTCTTCCGTAAACTCAAGAAGTATCCGGCTTACACCGCGCACCCCATTATTTGCCAGCAACATTGCCAGATAAGCGCGAAAATCATGATACAACGGTGGGAAGTCGTATTTTTCTGCTGTAGTCAGAGCGGCGTCATCGGTTACCACCAGTCTTAACCAGGTCATCGCCGGAACGTTTTGATCTGCATAACGTAGCGCCATAGCATTGGCAATATCCGGGCGTTCAGGGAGCAGTAACGCCGCAAAAGGTTGTCGTGCTGGGGATAGCGAGGGAATAGCAGCGAGTACTTTATCTACACAGCGTTGCCACTCATCTTCTGAAGCGAGTGAAAGATGATGACATAGACGTTGATGCCAACTAGGTAGCGATTCTGCTTCGTGATTAGGTGGAATGATGGTGGTTACTGCGCCTTTTACTGGTTTATATTTGAGTTGAAGAGCGAGAAGGGCGATTTCAACGGCACTTTCCAGACCACAGCGAATGACTAAGTCATCGACCAGTTCATCTTGAGAGTAAGAGTTCCAAAAGCCCCAGAGCAATGCTGCATCAGATTGCGCACTCCCTGTCGGTTGATTACCCTTAACTCGAATTTGTAACTCAGCAAAAGCCTGCTGCCAGTTTTCTGGATAAGAGCGGTAATTGTTGTCGGGATCATATGCCCTGGTGTTATTCGCGATGCGCTTCCATATTTGGCCATCTTTGTACAGATAATTGATCTCTCTGGGGCGAGAGCGATGAGGAAAAGCAAATCGATTAATATCGTCAGTGACCGGAATGACTGCATCATCAGCCAGCCATGGGCGTTTGTTTTTACTCTCAAGGGAGGTTTCAACTTCAGGAGTGGCTTTGGTGATGGGGGGGATATGCACGTTTGCTGAAGCATTTTCCACATAGCCTTTTTTCGTTTTCTCTGCGATCAGCTTAAGCTCCGCTTTTGCCGCTGCCGCAGCATCT
>JAIJJM010000427.1 GCA_022728415.1 Collinsella sp.
TCGGCAAACGGCATGCCGCAGGGCGTGTCCTCGGGCAGGATCATGATGCCGGAGTGGTCACCGCCCAGACCGAGCTCGCGCGCGGAACAGTTCATGCCCATGGACACGACGCCGCGAAGCTTGCTCTTCTTGATCTTGACGTCGCCGGGCAAGACAGCGCCAATCATGGCCGTGACGATGTGGTCGCCAGCCTCGAAGTTCTGCGCGCCGCAGACGATCTGCAGCGGAGCGGGGTTGCCGTCGGTATCGAGATTCTTGTCGCCCACATCGACCGAGCACACATACATGTGGTCGCTATCGGGGTGCGGGGTCTTGGTGAGCACCTTGGCAGTCACCACATGGTCGAAGGACTCGCCCACGGTGTCGATCGCCTCGACCTCGGTGCCGGTACGGATATATTCGTCCGAAAGGGTCTTGGGATCCTCCGGAATATCGATCATGGTCTTGAGCCAGTCGTAAGAAACACGCATCTAGCTCTCCTTTCATACTGAAAGCCTGCGAAGAGATGCAGGTGGAAACTTCAACTTTGTGAACATTCCTTACAAAGCGAGGGTTGTCCAAGTGCGGCAGATCGGCCCGAAAGAGGAGCGCCGCGTACTTTGGTACGCAAGCGACGAATGAGCGCCGAGGTGCCGTGCTTGGGCAAGCCGCAGCCTAAAACTGATTCAAGAAGCGCATATCGCCAGTCATCAGGGTTCTGAGGTCGGGCAGGTCGTAGCGCAGGGCCGCGACGCGCTCAGCGCCAATACCAAAGGCGAAGCCGGTGTACTTCTCGGGGTCGATGCCGCAGTTGATCAGGACGTTGGGGTCGACCATGCCGCAGCCCAGAATCTCGATCCAGCCGCTGTGCTTGCAGAAGTTGCAGCCCTTGCCGCCGCAGACGTGGCAGCTCACGTCCACCTCGCAGGAAGGCTCGGTGAAGGGGAAGAAGTGCGGACGATAGCGCGTCTTGCGGTCCTCGCCAAACATGCACTTAACAAAGTAGTCGAGCGTACCCTTCAGGTCGCCAAAGGTAATGCCCTCGTCGACGACCAGGCCCTCGATCTGGTTGAACTGCGGCAGGTGGCAGGCGTCGGCCGTGTCGGGACGGTAGACGGTGCCCGGGCAGATCATGTAGATGGGCGGCTTTTGCGACTCCATGGTGTGGATCTGCACGCCCGAGGTCTGGGTGCGCAGCAGTACGTCGGACTCGCCATGGGCGTGAGCCTCGGGGTGCGCGACGCTGCCGGGGTTGTTGTCGACCACGTAGAAGGTATCGCGGGCCGAGCGGCTCGGGTGATCCATGGGAGCGTTGAGCGCAGTGAAGTTGTAATAGGAGGTGTCGACCATGGGGCCGGACTCGACGGTGTAGCCGATACCGCAGAAGATGTCCTCGGCCTCCTCGATAATCTGCTTGATCAGGTGCTGGTGACCGATCTGCGGACGGATGCCCGGCAGCGTGATGTCGACGGCCTCGTGCTCGAGTGCGTGCTTGAGGGCGGCGGCCTTCATCTCGGTCGTGCGCTCGTCGAGCATGCCCTCAATCAGCTGGCGCATCTCGTTGGCACGCTTGCCCATCACGGGACGATCCTCGGGGGCGAGCTTGCCCATCATGCGCATCAGGCCGGTGATGCGGCCCTTGCGGCCGAGCAGCTCAACGCGCGCGGCCTCGAGCTTGGCGGTGTCGTCGGCGCCTGCGACGAGCTCCTTGGCCTCTTCCTCGAGTTTGACCAGGTCATCAATCAGACTCATGTCTTCCCTTTCATCTCTCGCGCTCCCCGCTTGCCGAGGCGGCTGCTGCCGTCTGACGTTGCGAAAACGCGGCCCGGTTCGGTAACAAAAAACCGTCCTCGGGCATGTGCATTGCCCAAGGACGGTTGAATTCCGCGGTACCACCTTGTTTGACCCGACGGATGTCTGGCCCGCCGCGCCCACTCTTTGCCCCTTGTCGCGAGGCTCACGGCTTCCCTACTGGGGACATCGCCGCCGCTGGCCGCGCGCCCGTTGAGGTCGCTGCTCGGGAGTGAACGCTTGGCCCTTGTCACCGCAGGAAGGCTTGCAGCCCATGACCTTCCCTCTCTTGCCGGTGACGCGGCGGGCAAAACCCTCTCCGTCAACGCATTGGGCTATAGGATACCACATTGTGTGGGCGTATCGCCGCGTTCCGTTTTGTTCGCGCTGGGTACAAGGCAGGTAGCTGTGCAAACTGGCCGTGCACCCGCCTGCGGCGCTCGGCTCGCGAGATTAAGGATATGGTATGGGAAAAAAGAACGATAAGAAGGTCAAGGCCGCAGCGGGCAAGACGCCCAAAGGCATGAAGGTCGACAAGGCCGTCAAAAAATTCCGCAAGCTCGAGGGCAAGCTGTGGACCCGCGAGTACCTGCTCAAGATTGCCGAGTTTGACGGCGCGACCATTGCTCCCGCCAACGGCGCTGCGGCGCGCGCCGATGCTATGGGCACGCTTGCCGGCGAGCACCATAAGCTGCTGACCAGCAAAAAGTCTGTCGAACTTGTGCACTCGCTGGCACGCGAGACCGTTGCCGGCGGCAAGATCGACGACCCGCAGCTGCTCGACGAGATCCGTGTGCTCGGCCGTGACCAGCGCGAGGCAAGCGCTATTCCCACCGAGGAGGCCGAGGCCTGGACCAGGCTCACCTGCGAGGCCGACGCCGTGTGGCACAAGGCCAAGACGGCTAATGACTGGGCGAGCTTTGAGCCCTATGTGGATAGAATCGTCGCCCAACTTAAGCATCAGGCCGAGCTCATGGACCCCAAGCGCGACCCATACGATGTTTGGCTCGACCAGTACGAGCGCGGCCTTTCCGCCAAGAGCTTCGATGCGTTTTGCGATGTCAATTTCGCCTT
>JAIJJM010000428.1 GCA_022728415.1 Collinsella sp.
CGTTTAGCGAGGGCTTTGCCGTGGGTGACGCGCGCATCGCGACGCACATCTACGAGGACGATTGTATCTCCAACGTCTACAGCATCATCCACGAGGCAGGCCACGCCATGTACGAGCTGGGCGTCAATCCCGCCTATGCGCGCACCTGTCTTGAGGGTGGAACCTCCATGGGCATCCACGAGAGCCAGAGCCGCTTTTTCGAAAACACCGTGGGCCGCAGCCGCGCCTTTATGGGCCCGTTGCTCGAGGTGCTGCGCCGCCACGCACCCGAGGTCTACGGCGACGTCGACGAGGACACACTCTACCACGCCGTGAACATCGCGCAGCCTTCACTGATCCGCACCGAGGCCGACGAGCTCACCTATCCGCTGCACGTTATGGTGCGCTACCAGATTGAGCGCATGCTGTTTGCCGGCGAGGCAACGGCCAAGGACATCCCCGCGCTTTGGAACCGCTTCATGGATGAGTACCTGGGCATTCCCGTTCCCGACGACGCGCACGGCTGCCTGCAGGATACGCACTGGAGCGGCGGTTCGTTTGGCTACTTCCCCACCTATGCGCTGGGCAGCGCCTACGACGCCATGTTTGTGCCGGCCATGTGCCGCGACGGCGTCGACCTTACCGGTGCCTGCGCGGACGGCGATCTGGCGCCCGTCCGTGCCTGGCTGGGCGAGCACATTTGGCAGTGGGGCCGCGCAAAGGACGCGCCGGAGCTCATCAAGGGCGCCTGCGGCATGGCCTTTGACGCCCATTACTACTGCAGCTACCTGCAGGACAAGTTCACCACGCTGTACCAACTGTAAAGCTTAAGCAACACGCAACGCAAAGGGGCGCCGCAGGATCTATCCGCGGCGCCCTCTTTTTCCACCTAGTCATTGGGGACGTTCTTAAATGACTACTCTTTGAACGTCAACCATGTTGACACCGATGTCCTGGCAACGTCAGCGAAAACGGCCCCAAGCGAGCAAGGTGACGTGAAATGAAAGAGCGCTGACCTTCTGGTCGCGTCCTTGAAATTGAACGTCAGATTGCCGCTTGGGTCCGTTTGCAGCGTCGAGCAGTTACGCGGTTTGGTAAAACCGCGTAACTAAAGGGCCTCGAGTGCGTTGGCGATGCGCTTCATGGCGGCGTCGGCGGCCGATTGGTCCGGAGCCTCAGCCAGCACGCGGATCACTGACTCGGTTCCGCTCTTGCGCACGAGCACACGGCCCTCGCCCGCCAGCGTGGCCTCAGCCTCGGCGATGGCAGCCTGCACGCCCATGTTGCCCAATGCGGCATCCTTGTCGGCCACGCGCACGGCAGCCTGCGCTTGCGGCAGCAGCTTGCACGGAACCGTAAGCTGCGAGAGCGTCTCGCGCTCGGCGCGAATCACTTCCATCACGCGCAGCGAGGTCATAATGCCGTCGCCCGTGCGCTCGATATCGCCAAAGATCGTATGGCCCGTCTGCTCGCCGCCCAGGCTGTAGCCGCCCTCGCGCATTTTGGCATACACATGACGGTCGCCCACGCCGCTGGTCACGGCACTCAGACCGGCAAGCTTCAACGACTTGACCAGGCCAAAGTTGCTGGCGATCGTCGGCACCACGGTACCGCCCGAAAGGCGACCGTGCTTGTTCAGGTACACACCGCACACGTACAGGATCTGGTCGCCATCGACCACGCGACCGCGCTCGTCCACGGCCAAGCAGCGATCGGCGTCGCCGTCGTAGGCAAAGCCCACGTCCAGGCCCTGCTCCACCACGTGGCGCTGTAGGCGCTCCATATGCGTGGAGCCGCAGTCGACGTTGATGTTAAAGCCATCAGGCGCGGCGTTAATCACGCGCACGTCGGCGCCCAGTGCGTCGAACACCGGCTTGGCCACCGAGGACGCCGAGCCGTTGGCGCAGTCGATGCCGATCTTGACGCCCTGCAGCGAAAAGTTCGCGCTCGCGATGAGCGAGGCAATATAGCGGTTGCGGCCCTGCATGTAATCGACCGTGGCGCCAATGTGGTTGCCCGTGGCCAGCGGCACCTCGCTCTTGCCATCGATGTAATCCTCGATGAGTTCCAGCACGTCCTCGTCCATCTTAAAGCCGTCGCTGTTGACGAGCTTAATGCCGTTATCGCAAAACGGGTTGTGGCTCGCGCTGATCATGATGCCGCAATCGAAGCAGCCCTCCACGGTCTGATGCGCCACGCCCGGCGTTGGGATCACATGCAGCATATATGCGTCCGCACCGCTCGCGACCAGGCCGCTCACCAGCGCCGCCTCGAACATATAGCTCGAGCGACGCGTGTCCTTGCCCACGATGACGCGCGCCTTGCGCTCGCGGTTGGCACCGTAATACCAGCCCACAAAACGGCCAATCTTATAAGCGTGTTCTACCGTCAGCCCAACGTTGGCCTCGCCGCGAAATCCGTCGGTGCCAAAGTACTTCATGCGCTCTCCTTAAAAAATAGGGGCGAACAGATTGCCTGTCCGCCCCAAAATGGTACTCGATTATCTTCGCTACCAGAAAAACCCTACGCCGACGCGCTGTCGCGAGCCGCCTGGCATGTAGGAGTCTGACGCAGCGTAAGCGGCTTGTCCCCCGCCTCGGCCGACGTGGTCAGCGTATACGTGATCGTCGTCGTCTCGCCAGCATGCAGGTCAACGGTGCCCGAATAGAAGGGGATTCCATGCCACGTAGCGGCGCCAAGACCAAACTGGGTGCCCTCGACGGTCAGATCAGTAATGTTGCCGCCCGTCGGGGCAAACAACGAGACATGCAGACGCTCGTCGTCGCGCGCGGCATCGGGCGCGCTCGCCGCGACGTAGTCGGGCAGCTTGCCTGCCTCCTCCTGCG
>JAIJJM010000429.1 GCA_022728415.1 Collinsella sp.
GCGTTCCATTACCTCGTCGAATGTGCCCTGCATGTAGACGAACACCACGCCTTGGCGGCGCAGCTTGTCGCGGTAGATCTTCTTCAGCGCCGAGCAGGTGACCACGGCGGGCTCGCCGGCGGCCACACGCTCGTCGATCCACGCGGCGATGGTGTCGAGCCAGGGCCAGCGGTCTTCGTCGGTGAGCGGGTGTCCGGCGGCCATCTTGTCGATGTTGGCTTGCGGGTGGAAGTCGTCGGCTTCGGCGTACTTCATGCCGTAGTGGTCCACGAGATGCTGGGCCACGGTGCTTTTGCCGCTGCCGCACACGCCCATCAGGACGATGATTGGCTTGGCGTGGGCGAAGTAGTTGGTGGGGATGGTGTTGGCAGTGATGATGGTTGAGGTCATGGTGGGTTCCTTGAAATGACTAGATGAGGGGGACGAAGATGCTGCAGATCATGACGAGGGCGAGCACGACCACGGACAGCAGGCATTCGATCACGGTCCAGGTCTTGAAGGTCTCGCCGACCTCGAGTCCGAAGTATTCCTTGATGAGCCAGAAGCCGGCGTCGTTGACGTGGGAGAGGAACACGGAACCAGCGCCGATGGCAATAACCAGCAGGGCGATGGCCGGCGTGGTGACGCCCATCTGCTCAACGACTGGGCCGAGGATGCCGGCAGTGGTGATGATGGCCACAGTGGCGGAGCCGGTGGCCACGCGGACGAAGGCGGCGATCAGCCAGGCGAGCAGGAAGATGGGGATGGAGGAGCTTTCCACGAACTTGCCGATGATGTCGCCGATGCCGGTGTCCACGAGCACGCCCTTGTAGCCACCGCCAGCGCCGACGATGAGCAGGATGCCTGCGATCGGCGGCAGCGCGGCCTTGAGAGAGTCGTTCACGGTCTTCCAGCTCATGTGGGTGGTGCGGCCGAGCACAATCATCGCGAAGATCACGGTGGTGGCCAGTGCGATGGCGGGCTTGCCGAAGAAGGCGAGAATCTGGGCGTATACGGCGTCCGAGCCGGCCTGGTCGGGGGCCACGATTTCGAAGATCGCGTTGCCGAGCATCAGGATGGCGGGCACGAGGATGCACAGCACGGACAGGCCGAACGGAGGCTTGGTGGTGATCGGGTTGCCGTCCGCATCGACGCGGCCCTTGCCGGTGTCGAAGTTTTCGGGAGCGCCGACTGGCACCCACTTGGCGGCGAACTTGGAGAACAGCGGGCCGACGAGCGCGGCGGTAATCACGGCGATCGGCAAGCCGAACATCATCGTCACACCAACGGAACCGTTCTTGAAGCAGCTCAGGGCGGCGAGCGGGCCGGGCTGGGGCGGCATGCAGGCGTGCATCACGGACAGGCCGGCCAAGGTGGGGATGGCGACGCGCATCAGCGGCAGCTTGGAGCGGCGGGTGATGAGGATGATCACCGGCACGAGCACCACCAAGCCGACCTCGAAGAACATCGGCAGACCAATCAGGGCACCGATCAGGGCCATGGTCCACGGAATCATTTTCGGCGAGGCTTTGGCGAGCAAGGTGTCGACGATGCTGTCCGCCGCGCCGGTGTCCATAAGCACGCGGCCGAGCATGGCACCGAGGCCAACCAGAATGCCGACGGAGGCCATCGTGGAGCCGAACGAGGTGGAGAAGCTTTCCACCGTGGCCACCGGTCCGTAGCCAGAGCCGATGCCGACCACGAGCGCGGAAATCAGCAGGGAGACGAACGGGTGCAGCTTGGCGACGGTGACCAGCAGAATCAGTACCACAACGCTGGCCACCACGGAGATGCCGAGCTGGGTGCTGTTGAGCTGGACAGCTTGTGCGGCCTCAGCCAAAACAAGTGTATTCATAATACATCTCTTCTTTGAGTAGTTGTATTTGGATGACGTTTCGCTGTCACCCAATATGTTTCGTATGTTGAAATCCAATATAAAGCGTTCTTATGGAATACACAATACAATTATTGCTCGGCGTGTCGAATATGTATGCCATATTCATCGTTCGATGCAATACTTGTCTTATGACTTTCGAGACTTTAGGCATTATGGCGTCGTCCAGCGAAACCTCCCTCCACAATCGCCTGCTTGACGAATGGGGCATGGCCGTGGTGAGCGGCACGGTAAGTGCCGGCGAGCGCCTGCCCGAGCCGGACATGGACGGCGACGCCACCCCCTCGCGCACGGTGACGCGCGAAGTCACGCGAGTCTTGGAATCAATGGGATTGGTGACCGTCAAACGCAAGGCTGGCGCCACCGCGAACCCCATAGAGGCTTGGAATATTCTCGATCCGCAGGTGATTCAGTGGCGGTTGCGCGGGCCGCATCGCATCGACGTGCTGCACGAACTCTCCCAGCTGCGCGCCGCCGTGGAACCGATGGCCGCACGCCTGTCCGCCGCCAACGCCACCCCCGAGCATTGGGCCACCCTGACCCGTGCGGCCATCGAGATGGTGGCACATTCGAACCATGCGAACGAATCCGAATACCTCGATGCCGATATTCTCTTCCATCGCACGTTGCTGGAAGCGTCCGGCAACCTGATGTTCGCCGCGCTGGGCGACGTGATCGCCTCGACGCTGACCGGCCGCACCCAACACGAACTCATGCCGCAGGTGGCCGACCAGACGGCCCTCGGCTGGCATACGGAAGTCGCCGCACTGATTCGCAAAGGCGACGGCGACGGCGCTGAAACCGCCATGCGGCAAATCGTCGACGAATCCGATCAGGCCATCAGCCACATCGCCGGCACTGAAGCCTGACCTGTCATCGTCACAGCACCACGCGGCGGTTGAGGTCGCGGCGTAGCGTCTTCCAGCCGGGTAGGTAGGCGGTCATGCG
>JAIJJM010000430.1 GCA_022728415.1 Collinsella sp.
CGGGGAACACGAGCACGTTGGCCTTACCGGCGACGGAGGAGCCGGGAGCCTTGAGCTGGGCGACGGTGGGGACGATGGCGGCATCGAGCTGCAGGTCGCCGTCGATGGCGAGCTCGGGAGCCTTCTCCTTGCAGAACTTCACGGCCTCCTGGACCTTCTTGGCGACCTCGCCGCCGGCGGAGCCCATGGTGGAGTAGGAGAGCATGGCAACGTGCGGCTCAACGTTGCCCATGAAGGTGGACCAGGAGTGAGCCGAAGCGATGGCGATCTCGGAGAGCTCGTCGGAGGACGGGTTGATGTTGAGGCCGCAGTCGGCGAAGATCAGCGTGCCGTCGGTACCGAACTGCGGGGTGTCGGTGCACATCACGAAGAAGGCCGAGACCAGCTTGGTGCCCGGGGCGGTCTTGAGGATCTGAAGCGCAGGGCGCAGGGTGTCGGCGGTGGAGTGGCAGGCGCCGGAGACCAGGCCGTCGGCGTCGCCCATCTTGACCATCATGGTGCCAAAGTAGGTGGCGTCCATCACCTGGGCGCGAGCCTGCTCGATGGTGACGCCCTTCTTGGCGCGGAGCTCGGCAAACTTCTGCGCGTACTCCTCGTGCTTCTCGGAATTGCGCGGGTCGATGACGGTGGCGCCGGGAACGTCGATCTCGTCGGGGTTGCCAAGGATGACGATCTTTGCCAGACCCTCCTCGATGATCTTGGTGGCCGCGACGATGGTGCGCGGGTCCTCGCCCTCGGGCAGGACGATCGTCTTAAGGTCGGCCTTGGCGGCAGACTTCATACGGTTTAGGAAATCGCTCATGTTACTCCTTACAAGCGTTTCGCTAAGCTCCAGGCGCCCGGCTGTACACGAATAAACCCGCTGCTAGCGGGTTTACCTTTCAATAATGTACGCCGCGGTGCTTGAGCTTTCCTTGTGTGGCAAGCTCATTATAGGACGCATTAGCGCTATAATCGCTCTGATAAATATGTCTCGAAGAATGTTCGAGAAAAGCCCAGCTAACGAGCCCGTGGCTTTTGACAAGGAGTATCGATGCAGATTACCTCAGGCCTGCCTGAAGGCTTTAATGCCGGTGCGTACGACATGATCGTCGTCGGCGCCGGTTATGCCGGTGCCGTTTGCGCCCGCCGTCTTGCCGAAACCATCGGCTATCGTGTTGCCGTTTTGGAGCGCCGTAGCCACATTGCGGGCAATGCCTTCGACTGCACTGACGAGGCGGGAATCCTGGTCCACGAGTACGGTCCGCACATCTACCATACCTTTAATGAGCGCGTCCACAATTTCCTGTCGCGCTTTACCAAGTGGACGGACTACCAGCACAAGGTGCTCGCCAACATCAACGGCACCCTTATGCCCGTGCCCTTTAACCATGCGAGCCTTAAGCTCGCCTTTGGCGATGAGCGTGGCGAGGAGCTGTATCAGAAGCTCGTGGAGACCTTTGGCAAGGACGTCAAGGTGCCCATTATGGAGCTGCGCAAGAAGAACGACCCCGACTTGGCCGAGGTCGCCGATTACGTCTACGAGAACGTCTTTTTGCATTACACCATGAAGCAGTGGGGCCAGACGCCCGACCAGATCGACCCCTCGATCACCGGCCGCGTTCCCGTCTTTGTGGGCGATGACGATCGCTACTTCCCGCAGGCTCCTTTCCAGGGCATGCCGCAGGACGGCTATACCGCGCTGTTCGAGCATATGCTCGATCACGATCTGATCGACGTATTCTGTGACGTAGACGCCCGTGACCTCTTTGAAATCGACGAGACAACCGTCAAGATCGACGGCAAGGTCTATGGCGGCGAGATCGTCTATACCGGTCCACTCGACGAGCTGTTCAACCTCGACCTGGGCGCGCTGCCGTACCGCACGCTCGATATGAAGTTCGAGACGCTCGATATGGATCAGTTCCAGCCCGTGGGCACCGTCAACTACACCACGAGCGAGGACTATACGCGCATCACCGAGTTCAAGAACATGACCGGTCAGGTTTTGCCCGGCAAGACCACCATCATGAAGGAGTACTCCAAGGCCTATACGCCCGGCTCGGGTGAGACGCCGTACTACGCTATCCTGGAGCCCGAGAACCGTGAACTCTACGAGCGCTATCTTGAGCGCGTCCAGAACCTGACGAACTTCCACCCGGTGGGTCGTCTGGCCGAGTATCGTTACTACGATATGGACGCCGTGACCAATTCCGCCCTCGATCTTTCGGATGAGATTATCGCCTGCCATGCATAAAGTCATAACATTCGGTATTCCCTCGTATAACGCCGCCAAGGACATGGACCATTGCATCACCTCCATCTTGGAGGGGAGCAATTACGCCACCGATATCGAGATCATCATCGTCGATGACGGCTCCAAGGACGAGACGGCCGCCAAGGCCGACGAGTGGGAGACCCGTTATCCTGGAATCATCCGCGCGGTGCACCAGGAGAATGGCGGCCACGGTATCGCCGTCCTCTCGGGCCTGCGCGAGGCGCATGGTACGTACTACAAGGTCGTTGACTCGGACGACTGGCTCGACGGTGCGGCGCTTTCGACCATGCTGTCGATTCTGCGTGGCTTTGAGGAGCGCGACCAGCGCGTCGACCTGTTTATCTCGAACTACGTGTACGAGAAGGTTTACGAGGGCACGCATACCGCTATTGGCTACAAGTTTGCCCTGCCGCGCAAAAAGATTTTCTCTTGGGACCAGATCGGACACTTCCGTCCCGATCAGAACCTGCTCATGCACAGCCTGTGCTATCGCACCGATGTACTGCGCGAGTCCAATCTGCCTATGCCGGCACACACGTTCTACGTGGATAACATC
>JAIJJM010000431.1 GCA_022728415.1 Collinsella sp.
GCTTTCGCATGGTGCTTAAACCGTGGCGTGAGAAACGCAGTCTTTCCCAGAATGCACTCAGCCACATGTGGTACAGCGAAATCAGTGAATACCTCATCAGCAGGGGGAAATCGTTCGCTACCGCAGCATGGGTAAAAGATGCTCTCAAACACACATACCTCGGTTATGAAACCAAGGACCTGTTGATGTCGTAACCGGCGAAATCACTACTATCCAGTCGTTACGCCATACCTCCGATCTTGATACCGGAGAGATGTATATCTTCCTGTGTAAGGTTGAAGCCTGGGCGGTGAATATTGGCTGCCACCTGACTATTCCGCAGAGCTGCGAGTTCCAGCAGCTCCGCGACAAACAGGAGGCGTAATGGCTACACCGCTTATTCGTGTCATGAACGGACACATCTACAGAGTACCAAATCGTCGTAAGCGTAAACCGGAGCTGAAGCCTTCCGAAATACCAACACTGCTCGGATATACCGCCAGCCTGGTTGATAAAAAATGGTTGCGACTGGCAGCAAGGAGGAGTCATGGCTGATTTGAGAAAAGCAGCGCGTGGTCGGGAATGCCAGGTAAGAATCCCTGGCGTATGTAATGGCAACCCTGAAACGTCTGTACTGGCACATATCCGGCTGACTGGATTGTGCGGCACCGGTACGAAACCGCCAGACCTGATTGCCACCATTGCATGTTCTGCCTGCCACGACGAAATCGACCGCCGCACACATTTTGTCGATGCTGCATATGCAAAAGAATGCGCGCTGGAAGGTATGGCGAGAACACAGGTTATCTGGCTGAAAGAGGGGGTTATTAAGGCGTGAATACCTACAGCATCACATTACCCTGGCCTCCGAGCAATAATCGCTATTACCGCCATAATCGCGGGCGCACACACATCAGCGCAGAAGGGCAGGCATACCGCGATAACGTCACCCGAATCATTAAAAACGCAATGCTGGATATCGGCCTGGCTATGCCAGTGAAAATCCGTATTGAGTGCCACATGCCGGATCGCCGTCGCCGTGACCTGGATAATCTGCAAAAAGCCGCTTTTGACGCACTCACCAAAGCAGGTTTCTGGCTGGATGATGCTCAGGTCGTTGATTACCGCGTTGTGAAGATGCCTGTTACCAAAGGTGGGAGGCTGGAACTGACCATCACCGAAATGGGGAATGAATGATGTTTGAGTTTAATATGGCAGAACTTCTTCGCCACCGCTGGATGCGCCTGCGCTTATATCGTTTCCCCAGTTCTGTTTTGACCGATTACCGAATACTGAGGAATTACGCCAAAACCCTGACAGGAGCAGGAGTATGAAGTCAGAGATAACAATCAACTAATACTGTTTTATTGATTTTTGCTTGTAATTGGCGTTCTGGTCTGATTTTTGTGGAGTAAGTTGATGCGTGATATTCAGATGGTTCTTGAGCGTTGGGGAGCGTGGGCGGCTAATAATCATGAAGATGTGACCTGGTCGTCCATTGCCGCCGGTTTTAAGGGATTAATTACTTCAAAAGTAAAATCTCGCCCGCAATGTTGTGACGATGACGCGATGATCATTTGCGGGTGCATGGCCCGTCTGAAAAAGAACAACAGCGATTTGCACGATTTATTAGTAGATTATTATGTAGTCGGTATGACATTCATGTCACTGGCAGGTAAGCATTGCTGCTCTGATGGTTATATCGGGAAAAGGTTACAGAAGGCTGAGGGTATAATTGAAGGGATGTTAATGGCATTAGATATCCGGTTAGAGATGGATATCGTTGTTAATAACTCTAATTAATATGCCAATTGTTTACTAAAAATTATTAAAAATGGGGCGTTGAGACGCCCCCAAAAATAAAGGGTAATATATAACAGAAGGTTTATATAGTTAGAAGCAAGGTTGTGCTCCTAAAGGAAGTGGCTTGAGGGAGCCACTTATATGTTGGGGAGGCAAAGCCTCCCGCAACATATCTTTTAGTAATCAAATTAGAACTGGTAAACCATACCTACAGCAACGATATCATCGGTAGCAACGCCAGATGCTTTCGTGAAATCGCTCTTATCAATCAGGTTGATTTTGTAATCAACAAAAGTGGACATATTTTTGTTGAAGTAATAGGTTGCACCTACATCAATATATTCAACCAGGTCCTGATCACCCCACGCACCCAAGTCTTTTCCTTTAGATTGCAGGTAAGCAACGGACGGACGCAGACCGAAGTCGAACTGATATTGTGCAACTACTTCGAAGTTTTGTGCTTTGTTGGCAATATGGTTATTACCAAAAACAGTCATGTTCTGGGTTTCAGAATAGGTGGTAGCCAGATAGATGTTGTTCGCATCATATTTCAGACCAGCTGCCCATACTTCAGCATTTTGACCAGATGCATTCAGGCTGTTGTTACCGTAGATAACCTGATTATTAGTGCGGTCAGATTTAGCATAGGTTGCACCTACACCGAATCCTTCATACTCATAAGTAGTGGAGAAACCGAAACCATCACCATTAGCTTCAGTTACGTCAGTGCGGTCATTTTTACCCTGATACTGAGCAGCAAAGTTCAGACCATCAACCAGACCAAAGAAGTCATTGTTACGATAAGTTGCAACACCTGTGGTGCGACCAGTCATGAATACATCTGTTTGGGTCCAGGTATCGCCACCGAATTCTGGCAGAACGTCGGTCCATGCACCAATATCGTATGCTACACCGTAGTTACGGCCATAATCGATGGAGCCGTAGTCACCGAATTTCAGGCCAGCGAAGGCAAGACGGGTTTTATCTTTGGAGGAACCTTGAGATTCAGCGCGGTTGCCTTTGAAT
>JAIJJM010000432.1 GCA_022728415.1 Collinsella sp.
GCTCAGCCTTTCTTTTTCTTGGAGAGCAGGTCGTAGGCGACGGCGGCGATGACGACGAGGCCCTTGATGGTCTTGACCCAGGCGGCGTCCACGCCCATGATGGACAGGCCCTGGTTGAGCACGCCCATGATCAGGGCGCCGACCATGGCGCCGGGGATGGTGCCGATGCCGCCGGTGACGGCCGTGCCGCCGATGAAGCAGGCCGCGATGGCGTCCATCTCGAACTCCATGCCGGTCTGCGCGGAGGCGGAGGCCAGGCGGGACAGGGTGATGATCGAGGCGATGGAGACCAGGAAGCCCATGTTCAGGAAGATCTCGAAGTCGACCTTCCTGGTGTCGATGCCCGAGAGGATGGCGGCCTTGCGGTTGCCGCCCACGGCGTACACGTTGCGGCCGAAGACCATGCGGTTGAGGACGAAGTAGTAGACGCACACGAGCACGCCGATGATGACGAGCACGATCGGGATGCCGCCCTGGGTGGCGTTGCCGGACATGGCCAGCAGGTAGGTCACGTAGCCGATGGCCAGCGCGGCGACCACGCACTTGAGGACGACGAAGCTCATGGGCTGGGCGGGCAGGCCGTTCCTGACGGCCCTGGCGCGCTTGGACAATTGGCTCCAGACCACGAGCACGATGGCGGCCAGACCGACGATCAGGGCGGTCAGGGCGAACGGCCCGACGAAGATGGTGGGGATGTAGTCCTTGGAGATGGCGCGGAACGAGGCGTTGGACACCGGGATGGACTCGCCGGCGACCACGGTCGCCAGGCCTCGGAAGATGAGCATGCCGCCCAGGGTGGTCACGAAGCCGGGCACGCCGACGTAGGCGACCCAGAAGCCGTGCCACGCGCCGATGGCCAGGCCGATCGCGATCATGAGCAGGATCGCGGCCCACCACGGGACCCCGTGCTTCATGGCCAGGGCGCCCACGCCGCCGATGAAGGCGACCACGGAGCCCACGGACAGGTCGATGTGGGTGGCGATGATGACCATCAGCATGCCGATGGCGGCCACGAGCACGTACGCGTTCTGCTGGAACAGGGCGACCACGTTGTTCGGGTTCAGCAGGCGCCCGCCCGTCAGGATCTGGAAGACGACGATCACCAGCACGAGGGCCAGGTAGATGCCGTAGGAACGCATGTTGCCCAACAGCAGGGCCTTCAGGCCCTGTTCGTCCCCGCCCTTCTTGGCTGCGGGGGTTACGGTTGCGGTAGACATTTCGGAAACTATCCTTTCAAAAACTAACGTTCTTCAACGAACGGGTCAGGCGAAGGCCTGCTCCTTGGGCAGCGGGACGGCGGAGGTCATGTAGCGCATGAGCTCCTCCTGGCTGGTCTTCCTGGCGTCGAAGTTGCCGGTGATCACGCCGTTGCTCATCGTGTAGATGCGGTCGCAGATGCCCAGCAGCTCGGGCAGTTCGGAGCTGATCACGACCACCGCGGAACCCGAGTCGGCCAATTGGTCGATGATCTCGTAGATGTCGTACTTCGCGCCCACGTCGATGCCTCGGGTCGGCTCGTCCAGGATCAGGACCTTCGGGTCGGTGGCCATCCACTTGGCCAGCACGACCTTCTGCTGGTTGCCGCCCGACAGGTTGCCGGCAGGCATCTCGATGGTCGGCGCCTTGGTGCGGAACTCCTTGCGGTACTTCTCGGCCGTCCGCTTCTCACGGGTCTCGTCCACCACGCCCAGCCTGTTCGACAGTTCCTTCAGACTGGCCAGGGACGTGTTCTCGCGAATCGTCTTCATGAGGTTCAGGCCGTACACCTTGCGGTCCTCGGTCGCGTAGGCCACGCCGTGGTCGATGGCGGAACGCACGGTCGGGAACTTGACTTCCTTGCCTTCCACGAAGATCCTGCCGGACGCGTTGGTGCCGTACTGGCGGCCGAACACGCTCATCGCGGTCTCGGTGCGGCCCGCGCCGATAAGGCCGGCCAGACCGACGATCTCGCCGGCACGCACGTTGATGCTCACGTCCTTGGAGACCAGACGCGCCTCGTCGAGCGGGTGGCGCATCCTCCAATCCTCGATGCGGAACATCTCCTTGCCGATCCTGGAGGTGTGCACCGGGTAGCGGTTGGTCAACGGACGGCCCACCATGTCGCGGATCAGCACATCCTGGTCCAGCGGGTGGGCCGCGTCGATGTCGATGTGGCTGATGGTGCGGCCATCGCGGATGACCTGCACCGCGTCCGCCGAGTAGGCGATCTCGTTGAGCTTGTGCGAAATGATGATCGCGGTGATGCCCTGCTCGCGGCGAAGCCCGTCGATCAGGTCGAGCAGGTTCCTCGAATCCTCGTCGTTCAACGCGGCGGTCGGCTCGTCCAGGATCAGCAGCTTCACGTTCTTGGTCAAAGCCTTCGCGATCTCGACCAGCTGCTGCTTGCCGACACCGATGTTCGAGATCAGGGTGTCCGGGTTCTCGTCCAGACCGACCTTCCTCATCACGTCGTACGCGACGCGGCGCTGCTCGTCGGCATCGATCGCGATGCCCTTCCTCTTCTGATTGCCCAGGAAGATGTTCTCCTGGATCGACATGTACGGCACCAGCGCAAGCTCCTGGTGGATGATCACGATGCCCTTCTCCTCGGAATCGCGAATCGTCCTGAACTTGCACGTCTCGCCGTTGTACACGATGTCGCCCTCGTACGTGCCGTACGGGTACACACCCGACAACACGTTCATCAAAGTCGACTTGCCCGCACCGTTCTCACCGCAGATCGAGAACATCTGGCCCCTCTTGACCATGATATTCACATCGTTCAACGCGGTGACCGGGCCGAAACGCTTCACGATATGACGCATCTC
>JAIJJM010000433.1 GCA_022728415.1 Collinsella sp.
ATGAGAAACGGAACAAACATGCCACCCACCCTTAAACGTTTTTCTGAGTCAATCTATGCAAAGAAAAGTAAATCGCAGTGATAGCGATTATCATTACGGTAAAGAAAAATACAAGCGGAATGTTTATAAAATGATGTTGGAATGTAAAAACGAGGAGTTCAAATCAGGAGATAAAAGCGATTATTTTAAGGTATTTAGCTGACTTTTCGCCCGGCAGATGAAGCTTGCACGAATGTTGGTGGCGACAAACTCGCTGCAGCGTGCCCCGAAGGGTTGAATTTTCATTTTGTCGTTTCACAAAAGAACGTTGTTTTTTGCTTATTAATAGATAGTGATAAGGTTGTGAATAAAATTATACCTAATCTCCTCATCGAATTTTTCGCCCCAACCTAAACAGGAGAAAACGTGTATTTAAGCCTGGAATGAGCGATTTTTGATAGTGCGTAATTAACCCCAAAAATTATAATCCTCCTTATTATATTTCCAGTGATATCATTTTATGGCTAATGCTATATACAATTCTACATCACGATAAAACGAAGCAGGATGCGAATTAAAAAAGTCACATATAATAAAAATAGAAATCTTAACCAAAAGTAAGAGATTCTCGTGAAAATCAATCATCAAACACACTAACACATAAAAATCAATAAGCTGATAATTAATCAAAGCTTTTTACTCACGACTTTTTACTATATTATTACAACCCCACTAGTATTGAATACAGAAAGAGAAGGAATAAGATGAGACGCCACTGTTTTCAGATGACCCCTGTAATTAGGGTCGAGCATATAATCCATCTATTTCTCGGTCGATGAATTTGAAAATCTTACGCGTTAATTTTCCCTCTGACCAAGGGCTAACATCGAATTAACAACAAGGCTCACGAATAATTGTAACTACGTACTTTATGAAACACAGGAAGAAATTATTATTTACCGCGATGATTCAAGGCGTAAAAAAAATAACAATCTTCATGAAACTCACCCCGATGGCAGCATTGTAAATTCGCCAATAACTGGCATTCCTCCTGCTTTTTACGGGTGCTTTCGTAGTTACACCATTAACACCAGAATGATCGGATTGATTACTACATCAAGAACGCATCCGAAGTGTACATCCTGGTGCGCAGACTGAATCGCCCGGAGCCATGCGGATGGCTACGACTTAATACGAATCATTAACCCTGTAAGGATACGGAGAGCATGACATGAGACCAATATCCAACCTTAATACGAGCGCAGCAACCTATATTCCACCGCAGCAACTCCCGAGTAGTTGTCTGGAAACTTTGACGCTTCTGGTGCAGATGAATAATTATATCAAAAGGGATGCGGACTACAGCACTGGCATGGCTGTTACTCCACTGGTTCCTGAAGAGGTTCACTTGCTGGCTGTTGCGATGACAACCGAACTACATCGACATCAGTTTCAACCGGTGGTAAATGCAAATGATCTGCAACTTCCTGAACCGTTCACCTTCGATGTTGCCGGTTTCACCATCACCTTCACGAAGACGCAAGAGCATGACAACACGGGCACTCTCGTGAAAATTGCAGTCAGTAAGAACGGTGTATGCACCAGCACAAATATTGCTCTTGAGCTGTTTCACTCCATCGTCACAACACTGATGTCACGCAGTCAGTATGGAACATTTGATCTCTGGTCCGTACGGCCAATACTCACGGATGAAAGTCAAAACAGGGTGCATGAAGCAGCTCGCTACTCCCCGGCCCAACAATACGGAGGAGAAGAAACACACATTACCAACAACGGAATGCGAGAATTTGGAAATATGTCCCCGCTGGCGTGGCGTAACGATGGGGAATTACAGCAATCGTGTAATACAAGCAACATCCCACCAAATACTGCGAATGACGACATAAACAACACCAGGCAGACCACCGAGGACCAGCCAGAGGCGGACGAGCCACAGCAATATGTTAAATTGACTGTCGACGACATGCGAAAATGGGCGGCTATGGACCAGCAGGCGCGAAACGATCTAGGGGGAGTTCAAGGATGGTGTACGCGCAATCATTTTAATATCAAAAATGCCAGGAATTACCTGACCGATCACGGCCTGAACTACGCGGGAGAGGTAAAGGTAAACGGGCCGCATGAATATGCCAAATTCACCCTTGAACATATCCGCCAGTGGGCAGCCTTAGACAAGAAGGTGCGAAAACCGGTTGGTTATTTAGAAAAGTGGTGCAAGAAAAGAAACCTCTCGCGGACTACTGCCAGGAACTACCTGAAGAACGACGGGCTTACCGCCCTGGGTGAGTTGAAGCTGAAAGGGCCGCAGAAATGTGTCTCTTTCACCTTCGGGGACATCGTGCAATGGGCGAATATGAGCCAGGAGGATCGTGACCGCGCAGGGGGAGCCCACAAGTGGAGTAAAGGACGCGGCTTCCAGTGGTCTACTTCCAGATCCTACCTGAAATTGAGCGGATTGACGGTACAAGGCGCGAAAAAACTGGCGTGGCTGAACAAGAGCGGGAATATGTCGAATCCACACTATCTCGCCCAACCTACCAGCCGCAGGACATAAGCTGAAGGTACCGATAGCGGCAATTTTGTTCATCTGAGCCAGGTGGCAAATAGCAATTGCCCCCGAACGCTCCCTGCCAGGCAATTTATACGGCATGGCAGGGAACATTCGGATTAAAAAGCAAAAGATAAATTATTGCTCTTCAGCTTACCCTTCCTGCAACCGTGACGGCGGAGCCGAATGATAGTGCGCATCGGCCTCGGCAAAGCGTTTTTGCATCGCCGCTGACGGCGCTTTACCCAGCAAACTAAA
>JAIJJM010000434.1 GCA_022728415.1 Collinsella sp.
GGACAAACTCGACACCCGCAGCCTGCAGAGCGCGCTTGATCGCGCCCGAAACCATCCTGGTATTACCGCTCTTGCTGTTGACCACCAAAGAGCACGTCATAGTCACGTTGCCTCGTTTCCCCCAAAACTAAAGCCACTAATGCAATTTATTAGATGAATATCTTAGTACTAACGTGGCAGATGTAAACCACCGTCTGCCGATTGATTCATTTGCCCCACGTCTTGCTTACTGGGCGAATTGGCTGCGGTAGAGCTCGGCGTAAAAGCCGCCTGCCGCGAGCAGTTCATCGTGCGTGCCGCGCTCGATAATCTCGCCATCGCGCATTACCAGGATGCAATCGGCGTTGCGAATCGTCGACAGGCGGTGTGCCACGACAAAGCTCGTGCGGCCAGCCATGAGCTCGTCGAATGCCGCCTGCACCTGCAGCTCGGTGCGGGTATCGATGCTCGACGTTGCCTCGTCCAGCAGCAGAATCGCCGGATCGGTGAGCATGACGCGCGCGATGCACAGCAGCTGTTTTTGACCCTGGCTAAACGTGCCGCCGCCCTCGCCGATCACCGTATCGTAGCCGCCTGGCAGCTGCACGATAAACTTATGCGCATGAGCGCGCTTGGCGGCCTCGACAATCTGCTCGCGCGTGGCATCGGGGCAACCGTAGGCAATGTTTTCGGCCACCGTGCCCTCAAACAGCCAGGTGTCCTGCAGTACCATGCCAAAGGCGCGGCGCAGGCTCGCACGCGTGTAGTCACGCGAGGAGCGACCATCGACCGCGATGCGCCCAGCATCGATATCGTAAAAGCGTAGCAGCAGGTTGATGAGCGTCGTCTTGCCACAGCCCGTGGGACCGACGAGGGCAATGCGCATACCGGGCTTGGCGTCGATGCAGATATCCTGCAACAGTTTGCGGTCGGGCACATAGCTAAAGTCCACATGCTCAAACGAAACCTCGCCCTTCGGGGCGGCGAGTTCAATGGCATCCACAGCGTCGGGCTCCTGTTCGCACGCATCGAGCAACGCGAACATGCGGCGCGCCGAGGCGTACGCGGTCTGGATCTGCGTGATGACGTTCGTGACCTCGTTGAACGGCTTAGTGTACTGGTTGGCGTAGGACAGGAAGATCTGCACGCCGCCCACCGTGAGCGTCGCGGGCACGCCTGTAATCACGCCCGCGCAGCCGATCACGGCGACCACGGCGTAGATGATGTTATTGATAAAGCGCGTTCCGGGGTTGGAAAGCGAACCCATAAACTGCGCGCGCTCGCCCGCCGTATAGAGCTCGGCGTTGAGGACATCAAAGCGCTGTTGAGCGTGCGGGCCGTAGGCGAAGGCGTCCACGAGCTTTTGCTCACCCACATACTCCTCGATATGACCTCCGAGTTGGCCCTGGATGCGCTGTTGAGCAGTGAAGCTCTTGTTGGAAAGCTTGGCGATGGCACCGGCCGCAAAGATGGAAAGCGGCGTGACGAGCACCACCACAAGCGTCATGGTCAGGTTGATGGAGAGCATAAATGCGAGCGTGCCCACGATGGTGATAACGCCGGTAAAGAGCTGCGTAAAGCCCTGCAGCAGGCCGTCACCCACCTGATCGACGTCGTTGACCACACGGCTCATGAGGTCGCCGTGGGCATGGCCGTCGATAAAGCTGAGCGGCATGCGGCCGAGCTTGTCGCTTGCCTCCACGCGCATGTCGCGCACCGTCTCGTAGGACAGGCGGTTGACGCAATAGCCTTGCAGCCACTGGAAGGCCGCGGCCCCCACCACGACGAGCGCGAGTTTGGTAACAAGCGGCAGCAAGGCGTCGAAGTCCACCTGCCCGGCGGCAACGATGAGGTCGATGCCCTCGCCGATGAGGATGGGCGTGTAGAGCTGCAAGATCACCGAGATGGCGGCGCTCACAAACGACGCCGCAAACGAGACGCGGTGCGGACGGACGTAGCCCAGTAGGCGGCGAGTTACCACGCTCACGGGGTAGCGCTCGGGGTCGCCGGGCTGACGCGGGCCATCACCCAAGTCGCTAAGGCTATCGTTGCCGGACACGTTGGCCGTCATCGTGGCGACCGAACCGGAAGAAGTATACGGATTCATTTAGCAGCCCTCCTTTGCGCAAGTGGATGCCGGGGCAGCCGGGGCGGACGCGGGCGTCACGCTCCCCTGCTGACCCTCGAGCTCCTCGCGACGAAGCTGCGATTGGCAAATCTCGCGATAGAGTTGGCAGCTTGCGTACAGCTCGTCGTGCGTACCCAGGCCCGCGACCGAGCCGTGGTCGAGCACGCAGATCATGTCGGCATCGCGCACGGTCGAGACGCGCTGGCTCACGATCACCGTGGTCAGCGGGATCCCGCCCGCGGCGGCACCGCGTACGCTGCGCTCGCGGATGGCGTGGCGAAGCGCCGCGTCGGTCTTAAAGTCGAGCGCCGAGGCGGAGTCATCCATAATCAGAATCTGCGGCGAGCCCACCAGGGCACGCGCAATGGTCAGGCGCTGGCGCTGACCGCCGCTGAAGTTCTTGCCTTCCGCCTCGACCGGGGCGTCGAGCCCCTGCGGCTTGTTGCGCACGAACTCGCTCGCTTGCGCCATATCGAGCGCCGCCCAGAGCTCCTCGTCGGTCGCCGACTCGTCACGCCAGGTCAGGTTGCTGCGGATGGTGCCGCTCACGAGCGACGCGCGCTGTGGAACAGTCGCGACCACATGGCGCAGCTGATCGAGCGGCCAGGCTCGCACATCGGCACCCATTACGCTCACGCCGCCAGCGCCCGTGTCGTACAGGCGCGGGATGAGCGAGACGAGCGT
>JAIJJM010000435.1 GCA_022728415.1 Collinsella sp.
GAATACGATCACACCGTGGTCGACGGGCATCGGTTGAGCCTTGAAGACGCCTATGCCGTGGACGACAAGTTCCTTAGGATGACGCGCGCCGAGCGCCGCGAATACAAGACCATCCACCCCGGCCGTATCGATGTGGTCGGCGGCGGCGCTGTGGTGTGGAGCCGTGTGCTGGAGCGCGTCAACGCGGCCGCCAAAGCCGATCACGGCGAAGGCATCGATTCGTTCGTCGCCAGCGAGCACGGGCTGCTGGACGGCATTGTGCTCGATTATGGTCGCCGGTTGCTGGCTCGATAGCGTAAGTGGTAAGTGCCTCCAGTGGGCTGAGTCGTTAAGCAAACAGCCCGCTGGGCGGTTTGCTTTATATGCGACGCCGGCGACGCTATCGCTACCGGCTGCTACAAATAGTCCACTGGGCTGTTTGTAGGCGAAGGGAGCGGCTATGCCGCGACGGCTGCACGAAGTGCAGCAACCCGCAAGCAACGCTCAGGGCAGGAGATAGCTTATAATGGAAAAGTTGGCCTCCGTGGCGAAATGGTATACGCAGTCGACTTAAAATCGATCGCTTCGGCTTGTGGGTTCGAGTCCCACCGGAGGCACCTTCGCTAGACTGTGGAAAATAGCCGTTTTGCCTTGCGAGAGTAGGGTTGAGCGGCTTTTTCTATTCCCGGTGATTCCCTCGTATTCCCTCGGTTTCCCGGAATAATGTGGGCAAAATGTGGGCAAAAATCGAGCCCCGCACCGGATGGTTGCGGGGCTTTTGCATTGTCCTCCGAGTGTCAGCAAGGTGGACTGGTCCAGTCTAGCATTTCGACACGCGCGGTGTATTGCCTACTTGATAATACATCTCAAGCGATGTATTATAGAGGTGTCAGCAAGGAAAGGACCCCAAAATGGCACTCACATACATCACCTACAAGTGCGGACACAGCGACAACGTCCAGATCTACGGCACCAACGTGCACGGCGAACGCGACCGCAAGGCCGCATGGTATGGCACAATCGACTGCCCCGACTGTAAAAAGGCCGAAGCCGCCCAATGGTGCGCCGACAACGGCTGCGCCACCTTGGCCGGCAGCGACAAGCAGGTCGCCTGGGCCGAGGCCATTCGCCGCGAGGCCATCGCCGGCCTCGAAATCGCCGCCGACATGATTCCCGTCGACGCTCCGGAAGCCGTTCGCCGGCAGGCCAGCGAGGTGATCGACGGGGCCAAGGCCGAGACGCGCGCCTCATGGTGGATCGACAACCGCGACAGCGGCAACGTGCGGGGCGCGATCGACTACTACCGCGACGCGCAGCGCTGATAAAGGAGAGCATAATGGCGGAGATCACATTGAAGGAATATGCGGGGCGGCATGGCAAGGCCCCGGTGTCGGTCAGACAGCTCGCCCAGCGCGGGGGCTTTCGCACCGCCCACAAGATCGGACGCGACTGGGTGGTCGACGAGCATGAGCCCTATCCCGACGACAGGCGCGTCAAACCGTCCGAGGTCATCAACCGCGAGGCCATGGGCGGTCTCACGAGGACGGAGCAGAACTCCATCGCCCGGGGCGAGCGGGTACGACGCCTGTCGAAATGGGGGGACAACACCCTCACGTTCGGACGACTGTGGGAAAGGCTCACGCCGTCGCTCATTGATACCTGCACGCCCGAACAGCTCGCGCAGATCGTTGACCTGCTGAAGGAGGCATATGATGACGGCGTGGCGGCGGGTCGCGACGAGTAAAGGCGTAGAATCATACCGGTCGCCGCCATGCTGATGGGCACATGGATGGCGGTTCGAAGCCCAATCTTCGACACGGATTGAAATTTATTTGCTTTGGTCTATGACAGGATTGAAGTGGTTCAGTCCACGACACGGATTGAAAGTGGCGGCGGAGTCTTCGTGATTCCGCCGCCACTGTTTTTTTATCCCCGTAAAACGTAAAATTCGGCCCCGTCCGGCCGCAGTCCAGCTCTGTGCGAGCTGCCTGCAATGCCGGGCGGGGCCGAGTCTTAAAACGGGTCGTGAATTATTTCATTAGGACTTCGTGGGCGGTAAATTTTTACCATCGTTTGCAATTTTCAGACCATCCGCAAATTCTCACGCGCTTTTTAACATCCACGCGCGATTGTTGCACCCTCTCGTCATGCGGCGAGGTCGAGGCGTTGTTTGATGGCGCTGACGCCGATGAGCGCGCCGGCGAGGATGCCGAGCGCGTTGAGCGTGGTCACTATCGCGTCCACGTGGGGCCAGCCCCATGCGGGGCCGACCGTGCCCACGAACAGGGCGAGTGCGGGCAGGACGATGAGGCCCAGCCATTTGAGGATGTCGTAGACGCGGCTGGGGATGAGCCAGTCGGGCACGTCATGGGTGACGTTGACGGCTTCGGGCCAGTCGCTCGTGTCGATGCCGGGGAGTGTTTCGCCGGTGTCGGCCGGGGTTTTGCTGTCGGTCATGTTTTGCTCCGATCGATGATGGGGTGGTGCCGCCGTCGGGGGTGACGGCGGCACCGGTTGGGTTAGCGGCAGGTCACCACGTCGCCCGGGTAGTAGACGTTGATGTTGCCGGAGGGGACGGTGCAGCGGTTGACGCTGTAACCGTGTGAGGTGGCGAACTCCCATACCGTGTCACCGTACTGGATGGTCTTGGAGACCCCGTTGGACGGCATGGTTGCGGAGACTCCGCCGTAGGTGACGACATCGCCCACGTAGTAGCGGTTGATATCACCGGATGGCGTGTGCCACATGGACAACGGCCACGCGTTATACGCTACGGCGAGTCCCCAGATGGTTTCTCCCCATTGCATGACG
>JAIJJM010000436.1 GCA_022728415.1 Collinsella sp.
AAGGAGTTCTGAGCATCGTCCATGAAGTGCTGGATGAGCTTGAGGTACTCGGCCTTAAACTCCTCACGGGAAGCCTTCAGACGGTCAATCTCCTCGAGCTCGGCCTGCTTCTCGGTCAGGGCCTGGCGGATGACCTCGCGGGCCTTGGCGTCGGCCTCGTTGCGGATGCGCTCGGCGTTCTCGTTGGCGTCGTTAACGATACCCTCGGCGGTCTGCTGGGCAGCGATCAGCGCCGCGGAAATCTGGCGCTCCTGAGCGGAGAAGTCGGGTGCAGGAGCGGCCACAGGAGCGGCGGGAACGGCCTGCGCGGCGGCGTCCTGAGCCTGGGCAAGCTGGGCCTGCGTATCGGCAAGCTGCTGCTCGGTAGCAGTCAGACGACCCTTAAGATCGACAATCTTGGCGAGCATGGCGTCGACCTCAGAGGACAGCGTCTCCAGGAAGACGTCGACCTCGGCGGGATCGTAGCCGCGCTTGGCCTCAGAGAAGGTCTGAGCCTGAATGTCAGCAGGGGTAATAGCCATAACAAGTTCTCCTTTATCTTCGCCTTGGCGCCGTGCGCCCGACGTGAGTTACTAAGCCAGTTTTATATGAGTATACCTATAAGAAGTTGCAGAACCAGCTTCTGCACCAACTGCAACGCAATAATCGCAACGACCGGTGAAAAATCGACGCCGCCCATGGGCGGTATAAACCGGCGGAACAAATTGAGCCACGGGCCGCACACACTATCGAGAACAGCGGCGATATCCTGTAGCAATCCGCCCTGTTTCATAGGGATCCACGTCATAAGGCAGTAGACCACGATGAGCGTGGAGTAGAAGTTGAACAGCGTATTGATCAGCTGGACAATGGTGTAGATGTTGATGAGAATCTCCTCGTCTTGCTTTTACTTAAGGTAGCCGTCGGCACGGAGCTTTTTGAGGTCCGAATCCTTGACCTCACAACCGGCGGGCAGCACCATAAACACGCGATCGCCCACCTCTTTGACTGTGGCACCCAGGCCGCAGGCAAAGCCGTAAGAGAAGTCCAGGACGCGCTTGGCGACCTCGGTGCGAACGCCTACAAAAATCAGCGCGACAGGCTGCTTGGTACGCACGCGGCGCACGACGGTTTCCACGTCGTCATAGCTCTCGGGACGCAGGACATAGGCCGGCAGCTGCGGCGTAGCGTTGATGATGTTGTTCGCATACGCCGAGGCATCGCTCGGTGAGGGAGCGGGTGCGGGGGCAGCAGCGCGGGCACGTGTACTCTCGGCGTAGCTCGACGGCGTGTCGTAGGCACCGGGGCGATAACCGCCCGCAACCGTCTCCTGCGAGCGCGATGGCGGGTTGTAGGTCGTAGCGTGGCGAGAATCGTCGCCGACCAGCTGACCGGAGCGTGTGTACACGGCCACCGACTCGGCCTCGCCGCGGCGCGTCTGACCCAACAGGCCGTTGCTCGGCTCATCCTGGGTGTAGAAGCCCTCGCCCGAGGCACCGCTGTAACCGTTGTTCTGGTAGCCGTCGTCATAGCCATCATCGTAGCCGTAGTCGTCGTCCTGACCATAACCCTGGTCGTAACCCTGCTGGCCGCCCAGGTGCATCTTATTTTTAATCTCGTCAAGGAAGCCCATGCTTGTGTCCTCTCGCGGTTTAGTGCAGGCACTCCGATAATCAGCGCGCACTTCAGAACCTTATTTTACTGCAAACTCCGGGCTAAATACTACCCTGCCCAGGCGAACGAGCGTGGAGCCCTCCTCAAGGGCAGACTCAAAGTCCTCGCTCATGCCGCAGGAAAGCTCGGTCAGGCTCAGATCGGAGTGCGCAGCCTCAAGCTCATCCCTTAGCTCGCGAAGTCCGGCAAAGGTGCGGCGCGCCACATCTTTGTTCCCCCGTGGCGCCATAGTCATAAGCCCCTGCACACAAATTCCCCCAAGCTCCGCAAGCTCACCCGCGGCGTCACGAACCTCATCGGGCGAAAAGCCGCCCTTGGACTCCTCGCCGCTCACATTGACCTCGATCAGCACACGCTGGGGGCCGGAGAGCTCGCCCGCCTCCATCTTGCGAACCGCACGGCTCGAGATAGCCTGAGCCAAATGAAGCGAACTGACCGAATGAATCAGCTCGGCCGAGCCCAGAACCGCATTGATCTTGTTGGTCTGCAGGTTGCCGATCATATCGAAGTGCACCTCGGGTAGCTCCGGATGCTCCGCAAGGCCCACAAGCTTGCGAACGAGCTCCTGCGGGCGGTTCTCGGCAAAATGGCGATACCCCGCCCGAATAGCGGCAACGGTCTCATCGACGCCAACAGTCTTGGAGACGGCAATCAAGCGCGCGGCATCGTGGGGACGGCCCGCGCGATCGAGTGCTGCATAAAAACGCTCCAGAATCTGCCCGCGGCGAGCGCGTATCAAGTCCAAATAGTCATCCATTGCCAATCGCCTCCGCTAACAGCACAACAAGTAGTCCCATGCTAACGCAAGAGCGCGGCCCCGCATCCGCAAGGCCGCGCTCACTTAGGTATTTACAATCTTTCGACGAACGGGGCTACCCTACTCCTCGTCGTCCTCGGCATCATCCTCATCCTCAAGATGATCAAACAGGTAGCGAAGACCTTCGCTCACCTCGTTAGCGGGCACCTTGGCAACAAAACGCGCGTCGACGGCGGGCCTTATGATGACACCCTCACCCGAAGGCACGCGCATGCTCTCGAGCTCATCCTCATCCGTACGGGCGATATCGCCGGCGTTCATGCGCTGGCCGGTCAAAAGGAAGGTCAGACGGCAGGCGGCATCGATGGAAATCGATG
>JAIJJM010000437.1 GCA_022728415.1 Collinsella sp.
TACATGGTGCCGTCTCTTTCCACCGTTAACCCCGGCAGGGAAGCCATCGCCCGACTGGCCGTCGAATCCATCATCCAACAGGTCGAATCCGGCAGCCGTGCCCCCGCCCAAACCATCGAGGCCCCCTATAGCCTCTCCCTGCGCGAGTCCTCACCGGCGTTGGCGCGCGCCTGATGAATCCGTGGTTCGAAATATCCGAAGTGAATGACAAGGCCCGTCAATCGTATGGTGATTGACGGGCCCTGGTCGTATTGGACTTGACTGTACTTGGTACGGGCGTGACTCTCCGTCTTTTAGCCGTGGAATTCCACGCTGATCCAGGAGATGGCGGGAAGCGTTGCCGTGCAGGTGCCGGTGGCGTTCATTGCAATGTCGAGCGGTTGCGGCGTGACGGCTTCGGGCGCTTCGGCGGTGTTGGTGCGGTACGGATCGTCCTCATGCAACAGTTGCGCCTTGCTGAGCGCGAGCGTGCCGAGACCGGGCAGGCCGGGCAGCCCGGAAAGGTCGATGGTGAGCGTGTGCGGGGTGTTGGCGTCGCGGTTGACGGCAAGCAGCAGACCGGTGCGGGCCTGTTCATCCCACGTGACTACCGCGTCGATGGCCGGCACGTCGCCATATGCCTCGGTATGGATGGTGGGGGAGCTGATGGCCGGAGCGTAGGCCTGGCCGCGCGCGTGAAGGGCGGCTTCGGCGAACGGGTAGAACGTGGTCTGCCGCCATGCCGGGCCGTGTTCCTCGGCCATGATGGGGGCGATGACGTTGACCAGCTGGGCGCGCGAGGCGGAACGCACGCGATCGCAGTGCTTGAGCAGGGTGATCATCAGGGAACCTTCGACCACCGCGTCGGCCGCGGTGTAGATGTCTTCCAGCAAATGCGGAGACTTAGGCCATGGCTCGTGGTGCAAACCCTGCGCGGCCTCCGCCTTCCACTGGTCTTCCTGCTCGTTCCACTTGTCCGAATACCATACGCCCCATTCGTCGAAGGACAGGGCGATGTCTTTGGTGCCGTTGTTGGCTTCTCGCGCCTGATCGGCCGCGTCCGAGACGGTGGCGATGAACTTGGTCATGTCTTCGGAAGAGGCCAGGAAGTCCTGCATGGAGGCGGCGGTCCGGGTTTTATGGCCGCGGTCGAAGTAGTAGGCATGGCAGGAGACGAAGTCGAGATTCTCGTAAGCCTTGGTGAGCACGGTCTTCTCCCACGTGCCGAAGGTCGGCATATAGGCACCCGAGGAACCGCAGGCCACGAGTTCGAGACCGGACTCGGCGAGCTTCATGGCGTGGGCCACCTTATCCACCGCGCCGGCATATTCTTCCGGGCTCATGTGGCCCACCTGCCACGGGCCGTCCATTTCGTTGCCGATGCACCACATCTTGATATCCATCGGCTCCTCGATGCCGTTGGCCACGCGCTGATCCGCCCAAGCGGTGCCGGGCGCGCCGTTGACATACTCGAGCTCGTCGAGCGCGGCTTTCAGCCCCCGGGTGCCCATGTTGACGGCAAGCATGATTTCGGTGCCGGCTTTCTGGCTCCAGCGGTAGAAGTCGTCGATGCCCATCTCGTTGGTTTCGGTGCAATGCCAGGCCAGGTCGCGGCGCACGGGGCGATTCTCGCGTGGACCGATGCCGTCTTCCCAGTTGTAGTTGGATACGAAATTGCCGCCGGGGTAGCGCACGCAGGTGACGCCCAGCTCCTTGACCAGGTCAAGCACGTCTTGGCGGAAGCCGTTTTCGTCGGCGGTGGGATGGCTGGGCTCGTAGATGCCGCCGTAGACGCAGCGGCCCAGATGTTCTACGAATGAGCCGAACAGACGCGGGGGAACGTCGGCTACCGGAGTGGCGTCGGCGTTGAGGGCGATGCTGGCGTCCGGCGTGGCGTTGCCAGTTGTGGAGACGTTACTGGCCGTGGTGCCGGCGGCGGTCGGCGCCGGGCTGCTTTCCTGCTTGTCGGGATGGGTGGTTTCGGCGGAATACTGGCTGTTGTGAGTGGTCATGAGCGGGATGCATCTCCTTCGGTTTGCGGTTAGTCAC
Source organism: Collinsella sp. (assembly GCA_022728415.1). Next base: position 2,029 of record JAIJJM010000437.1, read on the forward strand.
CATGGTGCGACATGTCGTGTTTGCGTAAACATAAAACATGTGGTACCGTTTCTTAAAACGATACAAGACTTGGAACAAAACGCCAAGTCCCGTCGTTTCCCATAACAAGGAAGGAAAGAACGATGAAGTTCGGCAAGAAGACAATTGCCCTGATTGGTGCTGTGGCCATGCTCTCCTCTGTAGCTGCCTGCGGTTCCACCTCTGCCGGGGATAGCGGAAGCACCGGCTCCTCTGATAAGAAGATCGAGCTGACCGTGTGGTCCTGGGATTCCACACTGCCTCGTACGGTCAAGGGATTCGAGGCCAAGAACCCGAACATTAAGGTGAAGGTGACCAATGCCGGCACCAACAAGGACGAGTACAACGCACTGTCCAACGCCATCGAGGCCGGCTCCGGTGCTCCGGACATCGCCCAGATCGAATACTACGCACTGCCCGAATACGTGATTCGCGGCCACCTCGAGAACCTCTCCGATCTCGGCGCCTCCGATTTCAAGGACTTCTACACCCCGGGCACGTGGTCCTCGGTGAGCATCAATGACGGCGTCTACGCCCTGCCGATGGATTCCGGCCCGATGGCCTGGTTCTACAACAAGGACGTCTTCGACAAGGCCGGCGTCGATCCGACCCAGGTGCGCACGTGGGACGACTTCTACGAGGCTGCCAAGAAGATTCGCGCCGTGGACTCCTACATCACCTCCGATTCCGGTGACGCCGGTTTCTTCGACTCCATGACCTGGCTGGCCGGCGC
>JAIJJM010000438.1 GCA_022728415.1 Collinsella sp.
CAAGATGGCCGCCGAGGGCAACGAGAAGGGCCTCGCGCTTCAGCACTTCGTTCTCTGGTTCGTTAAGTACGCCGCCTTTGGCCTCATCGCCTTCCTCGGCGTTTACCTTGGCGCTGAGCCCGTTGCCGCCATCGTCAACCAGATTCCGGCCAATGTCATGAGCGGCCTCAACGCCGTGGGCGCCCTCCTGCCCGCCGTTGGTATGGCGCTCCTGCTCCAGATGCTGTGGAGCACCGAGCTCAGCATCTACTTCTTCCTGGGCTTCACGCTCTACCAGTACCTCGGCCTCCCGATGATCGCCATCGCGGTTCTCGGCGTCATCATCGCGGTTGCCTCCGCCCTCCGCGACAAGGAGATTTTCGATCTCACCAAGAAGGGCTTGGCCACCCAGGCCGTTTCCAGCGACTCTGTAACCAGCGACGAGGAGGATTTCTTCGCATGAGCAACCTGACCAAGAATGTGAGCCCTGAAGACAAGAAGATGCTCAACAGCATTTTCCTGCGCTCCTTCTCCGTGTTCGCCTCCTGCGCTGGCGGTTCCGTCAAGGCTGGCGCCGACGGCTGGCTGTACTCCGTCCAGCCCGCGCTTAACCGCTACTACGCCGATGACCCCGAGGCCCGTGCCGAAGCCATGAAGCGTCACACGACTTGGTACAACATTACCCAGAACGTCGGCACGTTCGCCATGGGCCTCGTCGCCTCCATGGAGAGGGAGAACTCGCAGCACGAAGACTTCGACACCGAGTCCATCGACGGCATCAAGGTTTCCCTGATGGGCCCGATGTCCGGTATCGGTGACGCAATCTTCTGGGGCGTCCTGCGTGTCATCGCCGCCGGCATTGGCATCAACCTCGCCATGAGCGGCTCGCCCCTCGGCGCGATCATGTTCCTGCTGATCTACAACATCCCGTCGATCCTCTGCCGATACTTCATGACCTACCTCGGCTTCAGTATGGGCACCAACTTCATCTCCGAGATGTACGAGGGTGGTCTCATGAAGCTCATCACCAAGGCGACCTCCACGGTTGGCCTCGTGATGATCGGTGCCATGACTGCGGCGAACGTCCAATTCAACACGATCCTGTCCATTCCGGTTCAGGACTCTGACCCCGTCATGATCCAGACCTACCTCGACTCGATCTTCAAGGGCATCGTGCCCCTGGGGCTTACGCTCGTCGTCCTCTGGCTCCTGCGCAAGAAGAACGTGAACGTCAACATCATCCTGGTCGGCATCATGGTTCTGGCGCTCGTCCTCGGCCTCGTGGGCATCGTGTAAGGCGGTTTCCGGATCATCCGAAGCCTGTTCAAGGCAATTCCCGGCGGCACGCGATCGAGGACATTCGACGCGTGCCGCCCCATTAGAAGGAGAGAATATGCGCTACACGCACCTCAAGAACTCCGATGTCGACGTCTCCCAGCTCGCTGTGGGCACCTGGGCGATCGGCGGCGACTCCTTTGGTGAGAACGATGACGCCGCCAGCATGTCCGCCATCCGCACCATGCTCGATCACGGCGTCAACCTCATCGACACCGCGCCGTGCTATGGCAACGGCACGTCCGAGAAGGTCGTCGGCAACGCGCTCAGGGGCGTCGACAGAGAGAGCTACCTGCTCTCGACCAAGGTTGGCCTGATCACCAGCGCCGCCGGCTATGACCGCGACTCTTCGTTCAGGAACATCATGAGGGAGGTCGAGAGCTCGCTGCGCAACCTCCGCACCGACTACATCGACTTCTACTTCGTGCACTGGCCAGACGCCAAGACCCCGTTCTCCGAGACGATGTGCGCCCTCCAGCTCCTCAAGGAGCAGGGCAAGATTCGCCACATCGGCGTCTCCAACTTCACGACCGAGATGATCGAGGAGTGCGAGAAGGTCGCTCAGGTCGACGTCCAGCAGCCGCCCTACTCCATGGTCGACCGCTCCTCCGAGGACCTCATCAAGTGGGGCTACGAGCGTGGCATCGACTCCTTCACCTATGGCTCCCTTGGCGCGGGCATCCTGTCGGGCAAGTTCCGCGAGCTGCCGAAGTTCGAGGAGGGCGACGTCCGTGCCGGCTTCTACGACTACTTCCAGGAGCCCAAGTTCTCTCGCGTCCAGGAGCTGCTCAAGGTCATGGACGAGATCGCCGAGGCTCACGACAAGCCCGTGGCACAGGTTGCCGTGAACTGGAGCACCCAGAAGGAGTACGTGGGCACCGCGCTCGTTGGCGTGCGCACGGACGCCCACGCGATTCAGAACTGCGAGACGTTCGAGTGGGAGCTTTCCGCCGATGAGATGGCCAAGCTTGACGCTAAGCTTGACGAGCTGAAGATTGGCTAGCCATGGGCGCCGAGGAGAGGAAGTACCCCACTTCCGAGCTTGAAGTGCTTGAGCGTGGAGCTAGGGAGGTCGTCGAGCCCAACGGGCTGAAGCTCCTACTGAAGCCTGTGCCGGGAGACGAGCGCGAGCACGTGCTCGATCCGCGCGTCTACGCGCGCGCCCATGCGAAGCTCGCCGCCGGCCCGGCGCCGGCGGGGCCGGTGGACGTGATCGCGTGGCGCTCCGCGCCCAACAAGGAGACCCATGTTGTGAGGGGCGTGGGCGTTGCCAAGAAGACCGTCGTCATGAATTTTGGCGACAGGGGCATTCCCCTGCACGTCTTCACGCCCGAGAGCCACGAGAGCGGTTCTGCTGCGCTCGTGTTCATCCATGGCGGCGGCTTTATGGTGGGCAACATCGGCCAGTACGAGAACTGCCTGCGCGACATCGCGGAGCGAACGGGCTGTGTCGCGGTCTACCCGG
>JAIJJM010000439.1 GCA_022728415.1 Collinsella sp.
CCGTGGACGCCCTGTTCGACAACGGCCGTCGTGGTCGCCCGGTCTCTGGCCGTGGCGGTCGCCCGCTCAAGTCACTCGCCGAGGCCCTCAAGGGCAAGCAGGGTCGCTTCCGTCAGAACCTGCTGGGCAAGCGTGTCGACTACTCCGGCCGTTCGGTTATCGTTACCGACCCCAAGCTGCTGCTGCATCAGTGCGGTCTGCCCAAGACCATGGCGCTGGAGCTCTTCAAGCCCTTCGTCATGAAGCGCCTGGTCGAGCTCGGCAAGGTCGAGAACATCAAGGGCGCCAAGCGCGCTATCGACCGCGGTGCCACCTTTGTGTGGGACATCCTCGAAGAGGTCATCGACGGCCGCGTCGTGCTGCTCAACCGTGCACCGACCCTGCACCGTCTGTCCATCCAGGCCTTTGAGCCGGTGCTGGTCGAGGGCAAGGCTATCCACCTGCATCCGCTGGTCTGCTCGCCCTTCAACGCCGACTTCGATGGCGACCAGATGTCTGTCCACGTGCCGCTGTCCAGCCAGGCTCAGGCCGAGGCTCGCGTGCTCATGCTCTCTGCGAACAACCTGCGCTCGCCGGCATCCGGCAAGCCGGTTAACATCCCTTCGCAGGACATGATCATCGGTGTGTACTACCTGACCCAGGTTCGCGACGGTCTGCCCGGCGAGAACCACGTGTTCGCCAGCTTCGACGACGCGCTGCACGCCTATGACTGCCGCTCCGAGGTCGACATGCAGGCTAAGATCCAGGTTCGCGTGTCCGCCGAGAACGCCAACGTCATCAACGAGGACGGCACCCGTATCTTCCGCGTCAAGAACGGCAAGAACGAGTTCGTCGACTACGACGTCACCGGCAACAAGACCGCGCGCTTCGAGACCTCTATCGGCCGCATCATCTTCAACCGCCAGTGCCTGCCTGAAGACTACGAGTTCATGAACTACAAGATGGTCAAGGGCGATGTGGCCAAGCTAGTTGCCGACTGCTGCGATCGTTACCCCGAGGCCAAGGTCGGCCCGATCCTCGACGCCATCAAGTACTCCGGCTTCCATTACGCTACCCGCGCCGGCCTCACCATCTCGGTGTGGGACGCTCTCATCCCTGATGAGAAGCAGGAGCTGCTCGACCGCGCCCAGGCTAACGTCGACCAGATCAACGAGTACTTCGAGGAGGGCTTCATCAACGAGACGGAGCGCCACATCGAAGTCGTTAACGAGTGGACCGCTTGTACCGACAAGGTCGCAGCGCTCATGCTCGACTTGTTCGACGAGGAGAACCCGCTCTACATGATGGCCGACTCCGGCGCCCGTGGTTCTAAGACCCAGCTGCGTCAGCTCGGCGGCATGCGTGGTCTGATGGCAGACATGTCCGGCGAGACGATCGACCTTCCCATTAAGGCGAACTTCCGCGAGGGCCTGCTGCCGCTCGAGTACTTCATTTCGACCTACGGCGCCCGTAAGGGCCTGGTCGATACCGCATCCCACACCTCGGACTCTGGTTACCTGACCCGTCGTCTGGTCGACGTGGCCCAGGACGTCATCGTCCGCGAGGAGGACTGCGGTACGCACGAGGGCGTCACCTACAACCTCATCATCCCCGGCACCACCGACCTCAACACCGACCTCGTCGGCCGTTGCTTCATCCAGGACGTCGTGGCTCCCGATGGCACCGTGCTCTTTGAGCAGGACGGCTACATCGAGAAGGTCGCCGACATCCAGAAGATGGTCGATGCCGGCCTCAAGAAGGTCAAGCTTCGCGCGCTGCTCACCTGCCGCTCCAAGTACGGCGTGTGCCAGAAGTGCTACGGCTGGGATCTTTCAACCCGTCGTCCGGTCGCCATCGGTACCGCGGTCGGCATTATTGCCGCCCAGTCCATCGGCGAGCCCGGTACGCAGCTTACGATGCGTACCATTCACTCCGGCGGCGTCGCTGGCGTCGACGATATTACGCAGGGTCTGCCTACGGTCAGCCGTATGTTCGATATCGTCGGTAACGTCAACGAGAAGATTCTGGGTCGCGAGGCCGAGCTGGCTCCGTACTCCGGTCACCTCTCGATTAAGCCCGAGAAGTCCGAGTACGTGCTGACGCTCACCGACTCCGAGGACCACACCCGTGTCCTCGACGAGCGTCGCGTCCCCGCTTCGGTGCGCTTTATGCCCGAGATCGAGGACGGCTGCGAGGTTCGCGCCGGCGACCAGATCACCAAGGGCTTCGTCAACTTCCGCAACCTGCGCAAGCTGACCGACATCGAGTCGACGATGCACACCTTCGTCGAGAGCGTCAAGGACGTCTACACCAGCCAGGGCGTCGACCTGAACGACAAGCACATCGAGGTGCTCGCACGTCAGATGCTGCGTCGCGTTCAGATCACCAACCCCGGCGACTCCAAGTACCTGCTTGGTCAGTACGTCGACCGCTACGAGTTCGCCGACGAGGTCGAGCGCGTTGCCCGTCTGGGCGGTCAGGCTCCCGTGGCCGAGCCCGTCATCCTGGGTACGCTCAAGGTCGCGTCCAACATCGACTCCTGGCTGTCGAGCGCCTCGTTCATCCGCACCGCCGGCGTCCTTACCGAGGCTGCCATCGAGGGTAAGGTCGACCACCTGCTCGACCTTAAGTCCAACGTCATCGTCGGCAAGAAGATCCCGGCTGGTACCGGCCTCAAGCCGTACGCCAACGCCAAGCTGACGTATCGCACAGCCGACGGCTACGTGGACATCGACGGCCCGGCTTCGCCCAACGCCAAGTCGCTGCCCGAGTGGGCTCCTGTGGAGCTC
>JAIJJM010000440.1 GCA_022728415.1 Collinsella sp.
GGGTTAGTGGATGTTCCGGCGGTGAAACTGCCGAAAGAAAAAGTGATCGATACCACCGCAGCTGGCGACTCTTTCAGTGCCGGTTATCTGGCGGTACGTTTGACGGGCGGCAGTGCGGAAAACGCGGCGAAACGCGGGCACCTGACCGCAAGTACCGTTATTCAGTATCGCGGCGCGATTATCCCGCGTGAGGCAATGCCGGAATAATGGTTTTTGACGGAGAACGGGTAGATATTCGTTCTCCGTTAATCGCCTTGCAGGGGTGAACCGAACTATGCTGATAATTTGAAGTAAACTGCTGACGCATATCATTCAAACTACGCGTAAATTTAAGCGGGTTCTCACCTTTAATTTCGACCGTGACGAAGACATTCCCATTGTTGTTAAAGAAGCCAAAATAATAGTCATGTTGATGACGACGATTGGTTTTAAATTGACGAAATGATAAATAGCAGCGGTTATCGTAGGTAATTAAAAAATCATTTTCTCCGTATTCGTTTATCATCTTATTTTTCAGGCTACCATCGAAGAGCACTGCATACTTATCTTTGTCAGCAAATAATTCGGCATCAGTTTCTCGGTTGATCGTGTTGACGCTGATACCGAATTCTATTTTTACCTTGTCTTTATCGATATTATTTCTTGTGCTGACATACATATTATTGGCATCCCAGAGTAAGAGAAAGTTTTTGTTGCAGGAATAAAGACCTGTTAAGCAAAGAATGACTGTTAGCAAGAATAGTATGCGTTTTTTGTTACGCATTTATACTCCTGAAAATGCGTTGAGGTCGCAAATATAATTAAATAGTCTGACATAAATAAAATTAATTCCCTATCAATAATACATCTGCGACTTTTCTTGGTCCTTCGTAGATCTCAAATGCCTCGTACTTAGTCATCCATTGTTCAGGGGCGGTATCGAAAAGGAACTGAACGCACCCCATTGAAACGATACGTCCATCGGTTACATTAGGTTTTTCCAATTCAAAAACAACGCTCCATGCATTATTTTGCCAGTCAGTTTTCTCCTCTGGAAACCTGGAGACGGGATAATATCTACCGATAGGAGGTGCGCTCCTTCTGCCACCTTCATTTTCTGTAAGCCAAACAACCTTTACACGATACATATGTTTCCATTCATTCATTAATTAAATTAAGTGTGAATTATATAATATTGCCACCCCATGCGATCTTTCCCATTTTAGTCCATCAACTAATAATGATAGAAAAGAATACTGGAAGCTTATATTTTTAATCACTTCTATTTTTTCATCATCTAATGACAAGATTACCCACCCCCCGTAATTTTTGCTAACCAGGTTGTTAATAAATTTAATTATAGGATTGGTTGAAATATCCTTTCCTTTATTCACAGCCATTTCCAGGTCATCGACTAAAGAACCATTGAAGTTGTAAACATGATATTCATTAAAGTCTATGTGCTCATCTAAAGGTGGGCCATAAGTAATCGGTAGATTGCATCTCTGCAAAAGATGATGATTACACCAGGCGTATACCGGAGGGTCGCGATGAAAGGTTTCCCCACCCCAGTGAACCATAACCTCTTGTAGATCTAGTTCCTCTGGAGCGAATCGTGTAGGGAGTAAAATATCCAAGTGAAAATCCATAGCCTATCCTAAATTTGGCACCCATAACATAAACTGTGTAAGAATCAACGACTGCCCCCCCAAAAATGGGAAAATTTACTTATTATGCAAAGTTACTTATTAAGAAGCCCATTCCTCATTTTTTGGCAAATAGCCCTTTCGCCAACAGGTCAGAATCTTAAAACTCGCTCGCAAATAAAATTTATTAGCCGAATCGTTTTTAACCATTCTGACTAATGTCATCTCACCCGTTCTTTTATCTATCACGAACTCGCCGTAATCAGATCTACAATAGTCAGAAGATGTAGGTCCAAATTCATATTTTACTACTTTATCAGTTTCTTCAATTTTCAATATTTCTATATGATAGGCCATTATTTAACACCATCTATTGCCTGGCATCGTATACAGCTAAAACCAGTAGCTAAAATCTCAACATAACTATCATAACCTGCTATAATATAATGTTTTAACTTTAACCGTTTTTTAGGGTCATATAATCTCTCTTTTTCTTCAAGCGGTACAGAATTCATTACTTGATATATACCGGAGTCCAGATTTTCACCATCAACCTTCTTAATAACAATATTGTTATAGTTGGCTTCATGAAAATTGACGGTAGCACACTTAACTTCAGCAACTGTAGTGAAGACCAGTTCAATTTGAACATAATCTTTCTCTGTTGATATTAACTCCAGAGCATCTACTTTAATGTTGACGCCATCAGACTCTGTATATGTTAAAGATAAATAAGTTGTGGAAATCCTGAATCCAATCGATTGTGATTTTAACACAAGCATAAACTCACTCCTTCCAGTAGGCACAGGTATAATTTATTCAGCTAATAAATAATTAAACCCACTCTACGGTAAGTTTATTTTAATAATGAATGGTTATCTGCGCGCTACCGCCGTGCCCGGAAAAATATCTGCGGTTATATCACGGTAACTAATTTATTACCGTTAATCCCGGCAGCGCAGAAGAAACGCTGCCGGGTTATTTATTACTGTGCGGGGGGAATATCCGTCACTTCAGGATGTACGTCATCCGTGGCGACAGAGGTGGTCGCAGCGGCGGTAGATGGGGTCATGATTTGATCCCAGGCCGCCTGCAACGCTTTCATGTTAAATTCCGGCTCGCCTTTCGGCTGCAG
>JAIJJM010000441.1 GCA_022728415.1 Collinsella sp.
AGCGCAACGACATCGGCCAGACGCGCGTTGGGCACCGACATGTCGGACCCCAGCTTGGTGATAGTGGGATCCGTGCGGCGACGCTCGTCGATGAGCATGTTGACGCTCTCGGGCACCGCATGGCGGAAGAATCGCTGACACTCGTGATCGACCTCGGTGCGCGCGACCCATGTCGCATCGTCGCTGCCGCCCGCAAGCTCTAGCACCCACCCCAAGTGATACAGCTCCTCAGTCGCCTGGGCTTCGTCATCGCAGTCGAGCTCCACGTAGACACAGACCTTGGCGTCTTTGTCGAGCGCCGGCAGCGAGGCGAACGCGGTCGACTGCTCACGCTGACGACGCAGGATATCCAGGGCGCCCGCATCGAAATATTCGATGGCAGCCGCGTGGGACAGGACGGGACGCACAGAATCGGTGAAGGACACGGCCTTGTCTTCGCTATCAAAGAAGCAGCTCACGCCCCAAACGACCGCAGGTGCCGCCTGCAGGGCAATCTCGAGCTCGGTGATGACGCCGAGTGTGCCACACGCACCGATAAACAGATCGATGGCATCCATATCGTCGGCAACGAAATAGCCCGAAGCATTTTTGGTCCTTGGCATGGTGTAGTCGGGAAGGTCGAGCTCGAGCGTGCGGCCCTGCACCGTGACGAGCGAAAGGCGACGACCCTGTGCAAAAACCTCGCCACGGTGAAGCTCGAGCAGGTCGCCATCGGCCAGCACGACATGAAGGCCCGTGACGTGAGGGCGCATGGGGCCGTAAGCGTAGCTACGGGCGCCGGAAGCGTTGCATGCCGCCATACCACCCAGGCAGGCAGATGCCTCGGTGGGATCGGTAGGAAAGAATTGTTCGGAAGCTTCCTGGAACTCCTCGTAGGCCTCAAGCGATGCCTGGTCCCAGCCGGCAGTCGGCAGCACTTTCTTGCCCAGTTGCTTGCGCAGCTCAGACAGCACGACGCCGGGCGCCACACGCAAAAGAAAGCGGCCCTGCTCATCGCGGCGAATGCCTAGGTAGCGATTCATGCGGGAAGTATTGAGAATGTGACCGCCATGAGGCACGGCGCCGGCGGCAAGACCGGTCCGGGCGCCCTGAACCGTCACCGGGACACGCTCGGCATGGAGCTTTTTCAAAATGGCGCGGGCCTCGTCCTCCGTTGTCGGAAACGAGATGCTCGAGGCCTCGCCCGATGTGCGAGACTCATCGCGGCCATACTCTTCGAACTCGTCGGTGAAGGGTTTGATAGTTGCAGACACGCGAACTCCCCCTTTAGCTAACTGCAGTGTTTGCAGGGAGATGTTACCGCATCGTTTCGTCGACGTGTTCGAAACCGTCTCCATAATTGACGTTTTTTACGTTTGTGCAATTCGGCGAGCGGCAATGTTTCCTCGGCAGACGATGCTTTTGACACATGTCGCTTTACCGCCAGCGACCACGCAATTGTCGCTCGAAAAAAGTTGAAGTAATTTTTACCATCTTTTACCTGCGGGGATGTCAATCCGTCAAGCATTTGGTCAGGAATTGGTCAAGTAGTGACTGATACGGTCGGCATCAACAGCCAAAACCAATGGAAGTTTTGGCCCCAGAAGCAGGGAGGTTCCCATGGCATATTACTGGCCCCAGTACGGCGTCGCCATCGAGGTCGACGACGATCCCTATCTCCTGCCTTTCGACGAAGAGGCGTTCCCCGATACGGCGGTCTACCACGTCACCACCGATGTTATCTGCGACCCCGAGTCGTTCTCGGCGCTCGCCCACCACATCGCGCGTATCCACAACGTCGAGCTCCCTCACGACTTCGACGAGCTCATCTACTCGCGCCGTCTGATGCTTCACATGCTCTTTGGAGCGGACCCGTCCACGTTCGCACGCGTCTACACCACCAAGGACGCCGCATGAGTGCGAAGAAGCCGCCCCGCCTTTCAGGGCTGGGGCGTCGCAAGAAACTCGTCGTTGTCTGCCTGGCTATCGTCTGCGCCCTCGTTGCCGTAGGGCTATACGCCTGGCAGTCGCAGCCCGTGCCCGAAGCGGGCGCCTCAGTCACGACGGCAGAGGGTAAATCGCGCCAAGAAATCCAGGATGAGCTCGACGCCATCGTCCACGACAACATGATGACGATCTCGGTCGCGCCGGTCACACAGTTACAGGAAGGCGGCAAGTTGCGCGTCAACGTGCAAAACGTCCAAGACAACAAGTTTCCCCAGCGCTTCCGCGTGATTCAAAACGACGAGACCATCTATGAGTCCGGTGTGGTCGAAGCCGGCAAGACGGTTGCGACCTGCCCCGCCGGCGATATCCAAGAAGGCGAGGCATATATCGAGATTCAGGCACTCGATGCCAAGACCTACGACACCCACGGCAATCCGACGCGCGTCAAAGTGCGAGTGACCCAGGCAGAAGGCTAGTGGCCGACGCGCTCGCAGGGGCAGCACCCCGCCCCCATTCGTCCAACCATCACGGAAACAGTCCGCGACGAGCAGAAAGGATCAATGATGAACACACCCATGAACCTGAGCGGAGCCAGGGCACTCGCCGTGGGCGCAGGGCTTACGCTCGCACTTGCGATGGGTACCGCGCCAACGGCGGCCATGGCAGAGGTGCGCGCTGGAACCACCGATGTGACGGTGAAGGCCGACATTAGCAATGTTTCGTTTAAAGCGCCAACGGTCATCCCCTTTGCCGCCAAAGCCGACGGAACGCTTGTAGGACCCTCCGACAAGACGATTACCATCGACAACCTCTCGGCATATGG
>JAIJJM010000442.1 GCA_022728415.1 Collinsella sp.
CTTTAATAGTTACGCGTTTCTGACAAACCGCGTTTTCGCTGACGCATGCTCAACCTGCAGCGCAATGTCAGCAACCAAGCCGAAAACAAAAAAGGCCGAAGCCCCAAAGGACTTCGGCCTTCTTCATCTCAGGGTTCCGTCGTATTCAACCATGGCAGGCCGCTTTGACAGGCGCTCTGCGGCCGTCTTATAGACCTCGGAACGGTCGCGCCGCCCTATTGCCACGATCTCGGCAATCTCAACCGTTCCGTCCTCCCGGATCCGAAAAACCATTCGGAGTCCCGCATTCCGCCATTTGATCTTTTTGCAGCCGGCAAGCTCGCCGTGAAGCGGCGTTCCGATTTCATCAGCACGCGTCTTTAATTTCGCGACTGCAATGCGGACGAGTCTTCGCTGGGATCCATCAAGTTGTTGATATTCCTTCTCGACGTCTCGATTTAAAAAGCCGACGACAAAATGTCCGCTCATTCGAAAAGATCCTCGTCGGGAATGGTGCCCGGGTCTATCGACTCAAGCTCCGCGAGCTCCTCGGCAGTTAAGGCGTCCTCAAACGGAACAAACTCATGCGGACCATGCTTGACTCGATCCGCGGCGATGCGATTTATCTCAAGTTCACGCAGATACTGCAGCGCGCCGTACATTTCCTCATAGGCAGCATAGTCGATAATCACGGTATCGATATCATTATGATCGGCAATGAACTGAGGCGCGCGTTTTGCGCGTTTACGAATGGCGGACAAAGACTTGCTTGCTTCGGTAGCAGAAACAACCTGGTCTTTTGTAAACACCGGTTTTTCCAGAACAAGTGGGGACATTTTGACCTCCAAAAAATAATCTGGATTATATTTCATAGTATACTTCAAAATATAATCCAGACTTTTATTCAAAAGTAAAAAGCCTTATCGATTCTCGATGCTGCCGATGTTTTTGAGCTCGATGGAGATGAGGCCGTTGGGCTCGTTGACGAACTCGATGTACTCGGAGTTCGAACCCATCTCGGCCGGGAAGCTGATCTCGATGCCCGTATCGGTGCGAATCTTGTGATTGCGCACCGCAGCGCGCTCAACTTGCTTGCGCTCCACGGGAACGCATTCAGGCACCTTCTCCTCGGTCAGCGCCGCACGCACGCTCTCCTTGATGACCGGCTCGTCCTCAAAGACCTCATCGACGATATCCCACGGCGGCAGCTCCTCGTCATCCTCAACCTTCTCGGCGACGGCGGCCTTAACCTTGGCGAGCGCCACGGCCGTATTGGCGCCGTGCCCCTCGGCAACTTCCTCGACCACGCGCGTCACCGTGTCGATGACCTCCTTGCCCGATACACCGGTGTCGCACTGCAGCAGGCCGTCGGGAATGAGCATGCGATCCTCGCCGGCGATCTTGCGCTTCTTGTCCACGTAGCCGATCTCCATAGTGCTCGCGCGCACGATGGCATAGCTCGGCACCTTTTGCGAGGGGTTCGGCAGAATGGCGTAGTGGCGCGCAATGTCGTTGCGCACCTCCCCCTCCTCGCGGCCCACTTCGTGCATAAAAGCCTGCTTGGAGCCCAGCAGCATCACGGCAAACCAGCGGGCATCCTCATCGTCGTCAAAATCGGCCACGAGCACGTCGGTGGACTCGGCTTTCTCGGCTTTGGTGAGCTCGGAGGAGATAAACTCCGCAATCTGCTGCGACAGGTCCACAAACTCGCGCTCGCCAAAGAAATAGCCCTTGAGCTCGCCGCCAAACGCAGAGTTCTCGGCAAACGTGGCGCGCTTATTGTCGGCCGAGGTACGCGCGCGGCGCAGATGCGTGGTCACGAAGTTGCGCACGGTACGGCTCTCGATATCGAGCTCGCGCTGGCTCATGACGTTGACGGCAGAGTCAAAGTCCAAGATATGCAGAATCGCGTGATTGATTTTCATATACGGCATTCCGTTCTAGATCGATTTCGGCACGAACCAGTATAGCGGTCGAGCCCGCCCCAGGCGCATCGAAGAATGGTGCATCGGGGACAGGTTGCTCTGCACCAATGGCTAGCGCAGGAGTTCGGACTGCCAAGCCTCGAGCTGTTCTGCCAAACTCTTGCCGGCAGCGGGCATGTCGATTTGGGGTCGTTTGGGCAGCAGTGCGCATTTAAGGATTGCCACGATAGTCTGCGAGACAAGGCGTCGCGTATCCTTGTCAAAGCCTTGCGCAGCCTGGAGCATCACGGGCAGGCTCTCGCGCAGATTCCCAGCGATATCCGCAAACCGCTCAGCACCCGTAGCCTCAAACACGGAGAACAAGGCATCTACAAAACGCTCGCGCTCGCCAGGTGACACCGCAAGCAGCATCTCGCGAATGGAACCGTCAACATATCGCGCGCCAGCAGACAGGCGCTCACAGTACACGAAGTCGCGACCATCAACCACCCAGCTAAAGGGATTGTGCTGCAGCAGGCTGAACTCGGTGCTCTCAACGATGGCATAGTCCTCCTGCGTCTCGAACATCATGCCAAAGATCGACGACCGAGGTAGTGTCTTGTCAATTCGACCGGAAAGATCGGCAAAGGCGTCTCCGCTCAGAAACTCCTCGACGAAGCCCGGACCATCATGGGAATACGCCCGTTCGATTCGCTCGCGGGCGACATCGGAGCACATCGCCGCACCGTACACTGCAAGGTTTCCACCCTTGGAATGACCTCCGCACAAAAGCGGCCCGTCAATCGCATCCGCCGCCTCGCCTACATAACGCGCCGCGGATTCCTGGGCCGGCACAGGAC
>JAIJJM010000443.1 GCA_022728415.1 Collinsella sp.
ACCAGCACTTCGATGCCGTCATCGGTTTTAATGCCGAAGGCATGGCCGGTCCGGGCCACGGTTTTCAGCGTGCCACTGACCGGTGCTAGCACGGCCGTCTCGCCGGCCGTCTCCGGCACGACGCCTACACCCTCCCCCAGCGCGCGGGAGGCGAACACCGGATCGCCAGTCGCTTCCAGATTCATCAACCGGCCGGCGACCGGCGACAGGATGGCGTTGGAGTCAGGAGTCCGATCGGAGGCAGGCCGCGATGGGGAATCTTCCGCAGACTCCGCATCCGACGATGTCGCGCCAATCCCTCTCACCGCATCCTGCGAGCGTACGTTCTCGCCCGCCGAGACCATCTGCGCCTCCGTGGCGCGCGGCGGCGTACGGTACCCGAACAGCACCGTCAGCACCATCGCCATTACAAACGCAACGGCGATGGACAGCGCATACACCCACATTCTGTCAAACACCGAAATCGTCAGCAACGAGGAGAAGGCGAACGCCGTGGTCGTGACGCCCCGGACCATCTGACCGGATGGCAGCACGGACGGGAACAGCCAGCCAAGCACCGCGCTGGTCACGCCGCCGGCCGCGCAGCCGGCGAGCAGCCAGCGGTAGACGCGGCGGTGATGCAGATGGATGCCGTACAGGCTCAGTTCCGAAACGCCACCCAGCAATCCCGCGAGCAACGCCCCCACCGCGGTCTGCCGCATGGCCGAATCCTTGCCGCGTACGGCCAGCACGAGCACGCCAGCGGTGGCACCGAAGCAGGCAAAGTTCCATACACCCATCGGACCTTGGACGAAATCGTAGCCGAGCGCCTGAATGTTCATCAGCATCAGGGCATTCAACGGCCAGTGCAGACCGAGCGGCACGAGAAACGGGTAGAGCATCGGGATGATGAGCGCGAATAGGAACGGCACGTGCGCGTTAAGCCATGCTGTGGCCGCTCCCAGCCCACCGCCGAGCCATATTCCCAGAGGCCCGATGACCAGTATGGTGAGCGCAAAAACGACGACCAATGAGAGGAATGGCACGAACACCAGCTGTACGCTGTCGGGAATGACGCGCTTCAACCCGTGGTAGACCACGGCGAGCACGGCAGCCATGAGCAACGGCACGAAGACGTTGCCGCCGTAGTCGTTGAGTTGAATCGGTATGCCGAACGCCGACACGGTGCAGGTTTCGGCGCCGAATACGGCGTTGGCCGAGCATTGAATCGCCCCGGAGAGGGCGCTGGATACGGACGTCCCGGACATTCCGGACATTCCGGACATCACGCCAGTAAACTGCGGGGTCATCAGCGCGGCCATAATCGCGCCGCCGAGCCAGGGGTCGACGTCCAGTTTCTTGGCCGCATTGTAGGCGATCATAATCGGCAGAACGGTGAACACACCCTCCCAAATCGCCTTGAGTAGTATCCAGCCGGCGGAGGTCTCGCCGTCAGGCACGATGCCGAGTGCAACGATCACGTTGACGATGGCGATGACCAGCGAGGCACCGAGCAGTACACCCAGAATCGGGCGGAACGAGTCAGACAGGTAGTCGAAAAACGCGGCAGCCCAAGCGCGGACGGCACTGCCCCACTCGCGGACGGTACGAGGCGTGAAGTGACGGGATGTATTGGATGGGCCGCAACTTTGTTCGGCGTCGGTGGCAGTATCGCGCGATGGTGCGGCATCGTCGGAAAGGTACGGCGCGGACTGCGCGGGTTGCGTGGGCTGTGTGGATTGCGCTGACTGCGCGGGCTGCGCTGGCTGAGTGGGCTGCATTGACTGAGTGGGTTGCGTTGACTGCGACGCTGACTGCATCACTGCCGATGGCAATTGCGCTGCCGGCATCAATCGCGCCGTCCGCAGCCGAACGATCTGCTCGTACACCGAGGCGACCGCTCCGCCGATGATGACCTGATAACGATTGCCGGCTCGCGGGAATGCACCGAGGACTCCGGGGATGGATTCAAGACCGTGCTGGTTGACATGGCCGGCATCGGCCAGTTCGAAGTGCAGTCGCGTGGCGCAATGGGTCAGGCTGGTAATGTTCGCGGGGCCGCCGACGGCATCGACGATGCGCGCCGCAATCACTGCAGGCGTTGCGTTCGATGCGTTCGCCACGGTTCCTCCTTGCTGCCGTATGCCACTGTGTTCCATTATCGGCGCTGGGTGCCCCAAAAGCACGGCAATGCCGGCAAAGCATCGCGAAACGGCAACTATGCGCTACGGTGCTCCGCGATGGTGTCCCGCCATAATGTTCCGCGATGATGCTTCGCCACACCCGTTCTCCGTATTTGCCGCAGCGCCCATTCCGACATCATTCCACCATGCAGAATCCTGCAATCGTTGTCAAAAATCATCGTTTTTTGCTGCCTATTCGGAGTGTCGCGACTGCGGAAGTCGTATTCTATCTTTCACACACGTTGCGTAGCAGGGTTGTTACTCAAAACGAGGCAAGACCTGGAGCGACGTGGAATTTGCGTATCGTAATATGCGAATTCCACGTTGTTCCAGGTCTTTTTTTGTTTTCGGGCGACTTCAGACAATCGAAGCCTGACCTTGCACGCGGCAGAGGGGCCACGCAACAGGCGCGGTCCGTCAACGGCGAAAGGACAAGGCAATGACGACGACAACGGCATCACCCGTATCGAAACAGACGGCATCCGCGGCGCAGGAAACCAGCGCAACCGGTGCGGCGGCCACCGCAATCGAAACCATCGAAACCGGCGTGGCCGGAGTGGCGGGCGCGGCCACAAA
>JAIJJM010000444.1 GCA_022728415.1 Collinsella sp.
GATCAGCAGCCAGCGGGCCATGCGACTGACGGCGGTTTTTTCCTGCGTCAGGGTGCTGGCAGAGTCGGTCGGGATGTTGCCCTGCAATCTGTATCACCTGAACGGCAGCCTGAAACAGAGAGCCACCGGCGAACGTCTGCATAAGCTGATCTCCACGCATCCTAATGGCTATATGACGCCGCAGGAGTTCTGGGAGCTGGTGGTCACCTGTCTGTGTCTGCGGGGAAACTTTTACGCCTACAAAGTGAAAGCATTTGGCGAAGTGGCTGAACTGCTGCCCGTCGATCCCGGTTGTGTGGTACCGAAGCTTAACAGTAGCTGGGAGCCGGTCTATCAGGTCACATTCCCGGACGGCTCCACGGATGTGCTGACCCAGGAGGATATCTGGCATGTGCGCACGCTGACGCTGGACGGACTGGTGGGGCTGAATCCCGTCGCCTATGCCCGCGAGGCAATATCGCTGGCGGCAGCGACCGAAGAGCACGGGGCCAGACTGTTCAGCAATGGTGCGGTGACGTCGGGTGTGTTGCGTACAGAGCAAACGCTGTCAGATCAGGCTTACGAGCGCCTGAAGAAAGATTTTGAGGAGCGTCACACCGGGCTTGGCAATGCTCACCGCCCGATGATCCTTGAGATGGGGCTGGACTGGAAGTCGATGGCGCTGAACGCCGAGGACAGCCAGTTCCTGGAAACCCGCAAGTTTCAGCTTGAAGAAATCTGTCGTCTGTTCCGGGTGCCGTTGCACATGGTGCAGAACACCGATCGCGCCACCTTCAACAATATCGAAGAGCTGGGGCTGGGATTTATCAATTATTCACTGGTGCCGTATCTGACCCGCATCGAACAGCGGATCAACACCGGACTGGTACGAAAAAGTAAGCAGGGCGTTTATTACGCCAAATTTAACGCCGGGGCGTTACTGCGCGGAGATATGAAGTCCCGTTTTGAAGCCTACGCCACCGGGATCAACTGGGGAATTTACTCTCCCAATGACTGCCGTGACCTGGAAGATATGAATCCGCGTCCCGGTGGTGATGTCTATCTCACACCGATGAACATGACCACGAAACCCTCCGATGGCAGTAAAGCCGGTAAGCAGAAGGATAACGCCAATGCAGACGAAACAACGTCTTGATGTACCGCTGAGTCTGAAATCTGTCAGTGACTCCGGTGAGTTTGAAGGGTATGGCTCCGTCTTTGGTGTAAAGGACAGCCACGATGATGTGGTGATGTCCGGGGCATTTGCTGCTTCCCTGCGGGCGTGGAGTGACAGAAAAGCGTTACCTGCGCTGCTCTGGCAGCACCGCATGGATGAGCCCATCGGTGTGTACACCGAAATGAAAGAAGATGATGTCGGGCTTTATGTCAGGGGGCGATTACTCGTTGATGATGATCCCCTGGCAAAACGTGCACACGCCCATATGAAGGCCGGTTCTTTAACCGGCCTTTCTGTTGGCTACATCCTGAAAGACTGGGAGTACGACCGGGAAAAAGGGGTATTCCTGCTGAAAGAGATCGACCTGTGGGAGGTCAGTCTGGTGACGTTTCCTTCCAATGATGAAGCACGCATCAGCGATGTGAAAAATGCGCTGGCGCGTGGGGAGATCCCTGATCAGAAAATTATTGAGCGAGTCCTGCGCGATGTTGGACTCTCGCGAACCCAGGCCAAAGCATTCATGGCCGGGGGATATGGCGCTTTATCCCTGCGTGATGCTGAGGATGTGGATGTCGCACTGAATGCACTGAAAAATCTTAAATTTTAACCAGGAGTAAATAATGGCTGTTGATATTAAAGACGTTGAACAGGTCGCGCAGGATTTGCAGCAGAAGTTTGACGATTTTAAGGCAAAAAACGACAAGCGCATTGACGCGATCGAACAGGAAAAAAGCAAGCTGGCCGAACAGGTGGAAAGCCTGAACGGGCAAATCAGCGAGCTGGAAAACCTGAAAAGCGATCTTGAGGCTGAGCTGGCTGAAGTTAAGCGTCCGGCAGGCGGCACGAAAAATAAAGTTGCCGGTGAACACAAAGAAGCGTTTATCGGATTTATGCGCAAGGGGCGTGAAGACGGTCTGCGTGAACTTGAACGTAAGGCGCTTCAGGTGGGCAATGATGAAGATGGTGGTTATGCCATTCCGGAAGAACTGGATCGTACCATCCTGACGCTGTTGAAAGATGAGGTGGTGATGCGCCAGGAAGCCACCGTGATCACCCTCGGTGGCTCGGATTATAAAAAACTGGTGAATCTGGGCGGCACTAAGTCCGGATGGGTGGGGGAAACGGATACGCGTCCGGAAACCGCCACCTCAAAACTGGGGCTGATTGAACCCTTTATGGGGGAAATCTACGGCAACCCGCAGGCCACCCAGAAAATGCTCGATGACGCTTTCTTCAATGTGGAAGACTGGATCAACAGTGAGCTGGCGCTGGAATTTGCCGAACAGGAAGAAATTGCCTTTACCACCGGCGATGGCACCAAGAAGCCAAAAGGGTTCCTGGCGTATGAATCCACGGATGAAACCGATAAGGTTCGTGCGTTCGGTAAACTTCAACATATTGTATCCGGTGAAGCGACGACGGTGACCGCAGACGCCATTATCAAACTGATTTACACGCTGCGTAAGGCACACCGCACCGGCGCGAAGTTCATGATGAACAACAACAGCCTGTTTGCCATCCGTCTGCTGAAAGACAGCGAGGGTAACTATCAGACGGATGGCAAACAGGC
>JAIJJM010000445.1 GCA_022728415.1 Collinsella sp.
CCATGACCGGCGACGGCGTCAACGATGCCCCCGCCCTCAAAAAGGCGGACATCGGAGTGGCCATGGGCATCACCGGCACGGAGGTGTCCAAGGACGCCGCCTCCATGATCCTGGCCGACGACAACTTCGCCACCATCATCGGTGCCTGCGAAGAGGGTCGCCGTATCTACGACAACATCCGCAAGGTCATCCAGTTCCTGCTTTCGGCCAACCTTGCCGAGGTCTTCTCGGTGTTTATCGCCACGCTCATCGGCTTTACCATCTTCCAGCCGGTGCAGCTGCTGTGGGTGAACCTGGTCACCGACTGCTTCCCTGCGCTCGCGCTGGGCATGGAGGACGCCGAGGGCGACATCATGAAGCGCAAACCGCGCAACGCCAAGGACGGCGTCTTTGCCGGCAACATGGGTCTGGACTGCGTGGTCCAGGGCCTGATCATCACCGTGCTGGTGCTGGCGAGCTTCTTTGTGGGCGTGTACTTTGACATGGGCTACATCCACATCGCCGATATGATCGCCGGCAATGCCGACGAGGAAGGCGTGATGATGGCCTTCATCACGCTCAACATGGTCGAGATCTTCCACTGCTTCAATATGCGCAGCCGTCGCACGTCGCTGTTTAAGATGAAGAAGCAGAACAAGTGGCTGTGGGCCTCTGCCGCGCTGGCGTTGGTGCTGACGGTGATCGTGACCGTGCAGCCGACGCTTGCCGAGATGTTCTTTGGCCCCGTGACGCTTGAGCTCAAGGGTGTTCTTGCCGCCCTGGGACTTGCCTTCCTGATCATTCCGCTGATGGAGATCTACAAGGCGATCATGCGCGCGGTGGAGAAAGAGTAGGTCGAAAGTCCATCCTTCCCACCGGCCCGACCGCCTGCGGGGTTTCTTCTTCGCTGGTCCTCGCGCCTCGCGCTGCGGGATCGCTCGGAAGAAACCCCTCCCGGCGGCGGGCCTTCGGATAGTCTCTCGGGACTATAAGCTGAGGGAAAGTGTGTGAGCCGGTCGAGCGTTTGCTCGACCGGCTCTTTTTGTGGGAAAATACCTGCTCAGTTGTGTGGTTTTGTGCTGGGAGGCGTTTGTGGGCAAGGCGAAGGCTAAGGCGAAGAAAAAGACGACGGGGGCGCGGGCCAAGCGCGATCGTCGTCGGAAGCTCGCGACCGAAGCCCCTGCATCTGCTGAGGAGTTGCTGGCGAGCGTGCCGGGACTCGATGCACTGCAGGATGTTCCGGCGTTCGACGATCTGCCGGTCGATGCGGCTCAGCAGGCTGCCTTCGATGATTTTTGCACTCATGCTGAGAAACCCGAGCAGATGCAGCTGGGTGCCGTGGTGCGCCTAGATCGCGGGTTTCCGCTGGTGGCGACTGCCGGTGATACCTTCCGTGCCGAGCATGCCGTGGGGTTTGCCAAGTCGCGTGGCGAGGACGAAGTTCTGCTGCCCGCCGTGGGCGACCGCGTGGCGGTGCGTCGTGCGCCCGGGCATGACATGGGCGTAATCGAGTGCGTGCTGCCACGCCGTACGAGTTTTGAGCGTTGGCGCGGACGCGCTCGCGGCGAACGTCAGGTGCTTTGCTCCAATGTGGATAGCGTGCTGATCGTGCAGGCGCTCGGCGCCGGCGAGGTGCTGCTCGATCGCGTGGCGCGCTCACTGGTGTTGGCGCTCGATTGCGATGCCGAGCCGGTGGTGGTGCTCACCAAGGCCGACCGCTGCGACGCCGATGAGCTCGAGCGCGATCTGGACCGCGTGCGCCGTCTGGTGGGTCCGGACGCGCGCGTGATCGTGACGTCTTCTGCCGAGGGCCTCGGCCTGGACGAGGTGCGCGCCTGCGTGCCGGCTGGGAGCTGTGCCATGATCTTGGGCGAGTCGGGTGCCGGCAAGTCAACGCTGCTCAATGCGTTGCTGGGCCACGATGCACTGGCCACTGGCGGCGTGCGCGAGCGTGATGACCAAGGTCGCCACACCACGGTTGCGCGCGTGATGGTGGCGCTGCCGGGCGATGCCGGCGTGATCGCCGATGCCCCGGGCCTGCGCAGCCTGCCGCTCGTGGGACATGGGCGGGGTCTGGCTCGTGCCTTCCCCGAGATCGTCGAGGCGTCGCGTGCGTGCCGGTTTGGCGATTGCACACACACCCATGAGCCGGGTTGTGCCGTTCGCGAGGCCGAGGACGCGGGGCAGATCGACAGCCTGCGTCTGGAGACGTTCCAAAACCTGGCGTCATCCATGCGCGTGAGTGCTCAAATGCTCGACCCCGATGTCCATCTGTAATTGATTTTTCCTATGACAGCCGCCTCCCAACTGCTTGGGAGGCGGCTTTTTTGCTGCCAAAGTGCCTCGAAATATGCGTTTTGCCGACGTTCTGACCAAAACCTTGCCACGAGCTTGACGGGCTGGTCAGCTTTTGGTCAGCAATTGGTTTGACATCGAAAACCAAGATTGCGATTGCGCCGCCTTGCGCCCTGGTCGCCCAGACAATGGTGGTACGGGCATTTGCCCGGCACCGCCATGAGAGGAGCGGCCGTGAACAAGAGCAAGCGCATCGCCATCAGTCTGGTCGCGGGCGTGCTTGCCGCGGCGCTCTGCGTGGTCTACAGCTCGTCGATCCGCTCGCAAGCCGAGCAGGCCCAGGCCGAGACGTTGGCAAAATACGGCGGCGACCGCGTTGAGGTGTGCGTCGCGGCGCGCGATATCGATGCAGGCGAGACCCTTGACGAGACGAATGTCATAACTCAGGAA
>JAIJJM010000446.1 GCA_022728415.1 Collinsella sp.
CCGCAATGACACCAATGGAAAACGACGCGACCGTTTACGGGGGTGTCCCGGACGGCCCGTTGTGCGTCATTCGCTGTTGTGGTTGTCCCGTGTCATCGCCGGCGCCTTGATCCTACGCAAAAGCACCTTGTGGATTATCCCATATCCCATCGTCATGCCGCAACAGCGGATTGACGAGGTGCGGGGCAGGTTGCATATTGCGGTGATCGGTTTGTAGCGCATGGCGCAGGTGCTTTCGATCGCGGAACACGCCGATGCTTTGAGCATTGCATAGAAAGTATTCGTCTGATATAAAATAATTATCGTAAAACGATAAAAAATTATCAAATAATAAATATTTTCATTATTGTCAAAGGAAGTGATAACGATGAAGGCAACGAAGCTTAACGCGGCGGTCAAGGTCATCGCGAAGATTGTGGAAGTGATGCTCTGGATCGCAACGGCGGTGTATGCGGGCATGCTGGTCGCCCTGGTCGTTGCCGGTGCTCCGCTGGTGCGGTGGGTTCAGGAAGGCTTGGATTCCGGGAATCTGTTTATCGTTGGGGACCCGAATCTGCTGCCTGTGGCATCGGATGCCACTGTGCTCGCCCGTGGTTTCGCTGTCGCCGCAATCGCCATGGTGGCGATGCTTGGGATGATGGCTGTGGTGTTCAGAAACATCCATCTGATCTTCAGTACCAGCGAAACCGAATCTCCCTTCACCAAGGCCAACGTGCAACGCGTCCGCCGCATCGGCGAACTATCCATCATCGCCCCCATCATCAACGCCATTTTCATGGTTGTCGTCGATCTCGTGGTGGGGAGCCGCAAGGTGGAATTCTTCGTGAATATGCAGCCGATCGCCTTCGGTCTCGTCGTGCTGTGCCTGGCGCAATTCTTCGCATACGGCGCCGAGCTTGAGCATGACGTCGACGGCCTGCTCTGATGATTGCGCGATTCAGGGAAGGTTGATATGGGCAAAATTGTTCTGGAACTGGATGTGATGATGGCGAAGCGGCACATCTCACTGGGCGATCTCGCCGAGCAGGTCGGTATCACTAACGTCAATTTATCCAAGATCAAAAACAACAAGGTCAACGCGATTCGGTTTACCACGTTGGCCAATATCTGCCAGGCCTTGGAATGCGAGCCGGGCGACATTCTCAAATACGATCCCGACGCAGGGGAGTAGGCGAGATGTAGCTCGTGGGTTGTGCCGCTGGGGGCGATTCCGTCCAATTCCTCACGCTTGGCATTGCCGATGTGTTTTGCTGATCGTCGTGATGCCGCGTCCGAGTAACGGGACGAGCTGTTGCCTTGTCGTCCACACCGCGTCGCTACGGAATGTGATGGGATGCGAGGGTGCTCGTGTCGGAACTCGGCAGCCGTGCCCTATTCAGTCGCGTTGACGGTTCTGAAGAGTTGCGGCTCGTATCGTTGAAGGTCGTCGAGTAGGTAGCGCGCGTCGAGTTGTTCGATGCCGTAGGAGCCGTCGGCCACCTGTTGGCTGAGTTGGCTGGAATAATAGAGTTTCATCGCATCGGCGGCTGTCATGTCGTATTGGTCGGCTATCAGCGCGATGAGATCGGATTCGAGATGCTCCTTGCGTAGCGTTTCGAGCTTCGTCAGGGTTTGTGGCGTGATCGTCATTGTTTCACCTCGTAGGTCTCGACGTATCGCAGGGCTGCGATCGACCGGGGTGTGAGGAAGCGGTACTGGTCGTTTCGTTCGTAGAAGGCAAGGGCCTGCAGGGTGCGTTCCATGTCCCATAGCTCACGCATGTACATGTCTATGGCCGCGTAGACCTTGTCATCCGCAACGCCTCCGATGATGAGGTCAGTTCCCAGGGGAGGCTGCCCGCCCCGACGACAGTTGCATACGAATCGAACCCATTCGGCGTCGTTCTCGTTGAAACGCAGAATATGGAGATTCGCCGTTTCGTCGAATTCGTACACGTTGACCAGCGCTTTGCCATGCGAGCGCAATGAACGTCGCAAGGCCCAGCGTTCCGCCTGCTTCGGATAACTGGTGGCGTAGAACCCCGAGCCGAAATCAAGGTTCTTGCGTAAGTGGATGGCGTCGGGCTTTTCGATTGTGACGTCGGAACCGTGGTACAGCCTCATATGCAGATTCCCCGCTCGCGCACGTAGTCCGTCAGGTCGTTGACGAGGTGTTCGCTGCCGAGTGTGTGCAGCATGTCGTAGCAGGGGACAAGGTAGCCGTCGATAGCGTTGGCCTTATCGAGAATGCGATAGGTGTCGGGCACGGACTTGCCCCAATGCTCGGCGAGCCGATACAGCATAAACGTGGAGAAATCGATCTGGTTGCGTTCGAGCTTCGTCATGTCTCGCCTCCTTGCCTCATCGAAAGTGAATGAATCTTCCGTGATGTGGAATGCCGTCGCGTCGGCATCACTTACATCGATTCTAGCAATGCTGGGTCTCGGATTAGCGTCGGATGACGCAACTTTGACACAAGCCGATTCGTAGCCGATGAGTGACATGCTGTTGTGTCACGGGACATGCGGGAAAAACGTTGGAATAGCAAGGCTCAGTGACTACGAACTATCTGGTGGATAAACTCAGCCATATGTTACCTTACCGTTCAAGAAACGCTGATTTTCCAACGTTTTGCGGGACCCGGACCCCGCAATGACACCAATGGAAAACGACGCGACCGTTTACGGGGGTGTCCCGGACGGCCCGTTGTGCGTCATTCGCTGTTGTGGTTGTCCCGTGTCATCGC
>JAIJJM010000447.1 GCA_022728415.1 Collinsella sp.
CCCCAGCGTGAGACGTGCAGCGCCGCCCATTCAAAAAAGCCGGACTCATCCAGCAGCAGGCTGATGATAATGACGGCAATAAACGCCGCCGTCGCGTTCCAGACGATATTCCACACCACCGGAATATCACCCGGATGAACCACGCCCGTAAGCAACGCCAGTACCGCGCCGAGCGTTGCACTCCAGCCGATGCCTAAACCTTTCGGCTGCCAGATAACCAATACGATGGTCAGGACAAAAATAGCGCCTGCCAGTAACATACACCCTCCTGACAGGGCGACATGGTCGCCCTGTATAAAAAATTAACTTGCCAGCTTTCTGAGTTTTTCGATACCCGTAGGTTCTTGTGCGAATAGAGGGACCAGCGCTACACGCTTAGCATGTCGGGCCATCACCGCCTCAATTTGTGGTCGTTCCTGCGTTGCTCGCTGACACAGTAGCGACGAACGAGTTTCCGCAATAGAAAGGCAGTTATTGATTATCCAGCCCCAGGGATGAATCCCTGCGCGTTTAAGATCGGCCTGCAAATTAGCCGCTTCCAGTACGGGTGTGGTTTCAGGCAGCGTAACCAGCAGCACTTTGGTGCGTTGCGGATCCTGAAGTTGCATCATTGGCGTAGTAAAGTGACCTTTTTCGCCCATTTTTTTCGCAATTTCACGGTGATAAGCCCCGGTGGCATCCAGCAGTAACAGCGTGTGACCGGTTGGTGCGGTATCCATCACCACAAAACGTTTACCCGCCTCACGGATCACGCGCGAGAACGCCTGAAATACAGCAATCTCTTCGGTGCAGGGAGAGCGTAAATCCTCTTCCA
This sequence comes from Collinsella sp., assembly GCA_022728415.1. The sequence goes on from JAIJJM010000447.1 coordinate 815, forward strand.
GCAGTCGTTTCCCCGCTTCATCGAGATCTTTTCCCTTTGTCTCAAGGACATGCTGGCGATAGCGCTCGGTCTCTTCCTGCGGATTGATCCTGCTGACCTGTAGGTTGTTAAGTGTGCCGTTTAGGGTAGTGTTAATGTGGGCAGCAGGATCGGAGGTTGTAAGATGCACATCGAATCCCATATCTGCCAGCCTGACGGCGATAGCTGCGGCCATTGTGGTTTTCCCCACGCCGCCTTTTCCCATCAGCATGATCAGACCGTGTTCACTGCGGGCAATATCATTCACTAACTCAGAGAATGACATGTTTTCAGAGAATTGCTGGCGCACCTGGCCAGAGAGTGGGGCAGGCTCGAAACGGGTATTAAAAAGACCTTTTAATGCAGGCACGCCAACCATGTTCACCGGTTGAAGAAAGAGGGTATCTGCTGGAATGGTCGATAAACCGGCGGGTAAATTTACCAGGGCTTCCTGCTCACGCTGAACTATTGCCATTGCTAGTGGGTCATTTTGCTGCCCGGACTCAGGCAATACGCCGTTGATCACCAGATACTGATTTTTAAGACCAATCGCTGCCAGTTCTTCATGAGTGCGAGCGACTTCCTGCAATGTTGATTTTTGCAGGCGTGCAACCAGCACCAGGCGGGTACGCTCAGGATCGGATAATGCTTCTACCGCATCAGCGTACTGCTCACGCTGTTTTTCCAGCCCAGCCATCGGGCCAAGACAGGAGGCACCATCGGGATTACTTTCAATAAAACTGCTCCAGGCACCGGGGAGCTGCAGAAGTCGTATGGTATGGCCCGTTGGCGCGGTATCAAAAATGATGTGATCAAAGCGGGCCAGCAGAGAGGCATCGGTCAGTAAACCGGTGAACTCATCGAACGCCGCGATCTCTGTCGTACATGCTCCCGAAAGTTGTTCGCGTATACTATTTACAACCTCCTCAGGGAGAAGTCCTTTGATAGGGTCAACGATTCTGGCCCGATACTGTTCAGCGGCTTGCTGAGGGTCAATTTCCAGCGCTGACAAATCGGGAACCGCTGTCACAGGAGTAATAGCGTTACCAATAGTTTGATTAAATACCTGACCGACATTCGACGCGGGGTCGGTGCTGACAAGCAGAACCCGTTTTCCCTGTTCCGCCAGATGGATAGCAGTTGCGCAGGAAATTGACGTTTTACCTACACCTCCCTTACCGGTAAAAAACAGATAAGGCGGGATATTCTGTAAGAATTTCATATGTCCCCCTGACCGGCTCAACAACAGTCGGTTTTTCCGCCACAGCAGTGTGTTGGTGCCAGCCCCACCTTCTCCAGCGGGATCCCAAACCAGCGGGCTAGCTCGGCGCGTTTCGGATAACGGCCCGCCATCACGGTTTCGCCTCCCAGTAAGATCAAGGGCAATCCTTCCGCCCCGGAAGCCTCAAGAAACGCTTTCGCTTTTTCGTTTTGCACGAAACTCATCGGTTGCTGCGCGAGATTGTAACGTTCGACCTGAACACCGCGGCTTTTCAGCCATTGCACATCTGCGGAAAAATCGACCAGCACCTGATCAACATCAGAACCACAGACGCCGGTACTGCAACACATCGCCGGATCAAACACCGTTAACGTCTTCATCTTCGACACCTCACATTCGGAAAATCATATATATCCAGGCAAATTTTTTAACTGCAGCTTGCTTTACCGTCTGCAGAGCAGTTGGCTGCGGCCAGCTTACGGGCGATAGCCTGCACGTCGTCCAGTTGGCTTAATCTTGTTTGCTCAATAATTTTCGCTGCCCATGCTGGAATATGCGGCGATAAGCGGTAATGAACCCACTTACCTTGCTTGCGATCCAGCAATAGCCCGCATTCACGCAGCAATGCCAGGTGGCGGGAGATCTTGGGCTGCGACTGGTCGAGAGC
>JAIJJM010000448.1 GCA_022728415.1 Collinsella sp.
TAATTCCTGGAGCGTTTCTGCTTCAGGCGACAATGATGAATTCAAAGATATGAAAGCGTCACTACGCGCCAGTTATCAGCATAATACCGAGAACGGTCGACTCTACCTCTCCGGTACATCACAGCGAGACAGTTATTATTCTCTGAATGCCAGTTGGAATGGTTCATTCACTGCGACTCGCCACGGTGCCGCTTTCCACGACTATAGCGGTAGTGCTGACTCGCGTTTTATGATCGACGCAGACGGCACTGAAGATATTCCGTTGAACAATAAACGCGCGGTAACTAATCGGTATGGCATCGGAGTTATTCCATCAGTCAGCAGTTACATAACAACATCATTAAGTGTTGATACCCGAAATCTGCCAGAAAATGTGGATATCGAAAACTCGGTTATCACCACCACCTTAACCGAGGGTGCTATTGGCTACGCCAAACTTGATACCCGCAAGGGCTACCAAATCATAGGGGTTATTCGCCTGGCAGATGGTAGTCATCCACCACTGGGGATTAGCGTAAAAGATGAAACCAGCCACAAAGAATTAGGACTGGTTGCTGATGGCGGCTTTGTATACCTCAACGGCATTCAGGATGATAACAAACTTGCTTTACGCTGGGGTGACAAATCTTGTTTTATTCAACCACCCAATAGCAGCAACTTAACCACCGGAACGGCTATTTTACCGTGTATTAGCCAAAATTAATTCAGGATGAAACTAATGCGCTACTTAAATACAAAGAATATCATTGCAGCAGGAGTATTACTCTCCTGTATGAGCAGCATTGCCTGGGGTGCCATCATCCCGGATCGTACCCGTATCATAATGAATGAGTCAGATAAAGGCGAAGCATTAAAACTTACTAATCAAAGTAAAAACCTGCCCTATCTGGCCCAAACATGGATAGAAGATACGAAAGGCAATAAATCGCGTGACTTTATTGTCACTGTTCCTCCAATGGTGCGTTTAAATCCCAGTGAGCAAATTCAAATAAGAATGATAACTCAGGAAAAAATTGCTCAACTTCCTAAAGACAGAGAAACGCTCTTCTATTTTAACGTGCGAGAAATACCGCCCAAAACAGATAAAAAAAATGTGATGCAAGTCACTATGCAGCACGCATTGAAACTATTCTGGCGGCCAAAAGCCATTGAATTAGAAGACGATGGGGTAATGACTTACGAAAAAGTTGAAATCATTCGTAGAAATGACGGTTCGATCCGCTTTAACAATAAGATGCCTTATCACGTTACGCTGGGTTATATCGGAACAAATGGGGTAACGATGTTACCACAAACGCAAAGCTTAATGGTAACCCCTTTTAGCTATGCAAATACGCAGTTTAAAAATGTTCCGTCAACTTTTCAGGTGGGTTATATCAATGACTTTGGTGGATTAAGTTTTTATGAAATAAACTGCCCTGTAGTAAATAACATTTGTAATATTTCTGTAGCCAACCGAGATCAATAATATGCGCTACTTGTTAATTGTTATTACTTTTTTTATGGGTTTTAGTTCATTACCTGCATGGGCAATGGACTGCTATGCTGAACATGAAGGTGGAAATACCGTTGTCATTGGTTACGTACCAAGAATCTCTATCCCCAGCGATGGTAAAAAAGGTGATAAAATCTGGCAAAGCAGTGAATATTTTATGAATGTTTTCTGTAATAATGCACTACCAGGCCCATCTCCAGGAGAAGAATACCCATCTGCATGGGCAAATATAATGATGTTGTTAGCATCAGGTCAAGACTTTTATAATCAAAACTCTTATACTTTCGGTGTAACTTATAATGGGGTTGATTATGATTCTACATCTCCACTACCTATTGCAGCACCTGTATGTATTGATATAAAAGGAGCCGGAACCTTCGGGAATGGCTACAAAAAGCCCGCAGTCTGTAGTGGCGGTCCTGAACCGCAATTATCAGTAACTTTTCCAGTACGAGTGCAGCTATATATTAAGCTAGCTAAAAATGCCAATAAAGTAAATAAAAAACTTGTATTACCTGACGAATATATAGCACTTGAATTTAAAGGTATGAGCGGAGCAGGTGCTATAGAAGTAGATAAAAATCTGACCTTCAGGATTCGCGGATTAAATAACATTCATGTCCTTGACTGCTTTGTTAATGTTGATCTGGAACCAGCTGATGGCGTTGTCGACTTTGGTAAAATAAATTCCCGAACAATTAAAAATACCAGCGTGAGTGAGACGTTTAGCGTAGTCATGACCAAAGATCCGGGTGCGGCCTGTACTGAGCAGTTTAATATTTTAGGGAGTTTTTTCACTACGGATATTTTGAGTGATTATAGCCATCTGGATATAGGTAATGGTCTGCTATTGAAGATATTTCATAACGATGGAACAGCAACGGAATTTAACCGCTTCTCACAATTTGCTTCTTTTTCATCGTCTAGTGCGCCTTCGGTCACCGCACCATTCAGGGCAGAACTGAGTGCGAACCCGGCAGAAACGGTTGTTGAGGGACCGTTTAGTAAAGACGTAATCCTGAAAATCACCTATAACTAGTATCTAATACAAACACTAAAACGGGCCATCAGGCCCGTTATATCAGTGCTCTAACTCCAGCTCTCTTGCCTGCATCATCTGTTGACAATACCAGGCATAACGTGCGCAAAACCAGGTTCTATGTTCTTCATCCATGTTACCAGTAACGGCCAGAATATCGACCGGGCGACCTTCTGCGTGCATT
>JAIJJM010000009.1 GCA_022728415.1 Collinsella sp.
GGTACACGCGCGTGTACCGCGCGCCAGCCTCGCAGGGCTCGCAGGCGGTGTCGGGCGGCACGTCGGATTCCGGTTGGGACGGGATGGGCGCGGAGCAGGCGAAGGCCGCCTGGTTCGCCGGCCTGGCCGGTCCGGGCAATACGTGCGTCTCGTATCCGCAGGGCCAGTGCACGTGGGGCGCGTGCCTGCGCGCCTACCGTATCGGCTGGAAGCATGTGGGACAGTATTGGGGCGATGGCGGCATGTGGGCCTCGTCCGCGGCCGCGGAGGGTTACAGGGTGACGCGGACGGCCCCGGTGCCAGGCGCGATCGTGAGTTTCCCGCCCGGCGTGCAGGGCGCTGACCCGGCGGCCGGGCATGTGGCCGTGGTCGAGTCGGTGGACGCGTCGAAGGGCACGTTCACGATCAGCGAGATGAACGCGCACGGCCCGGTGTACACGTCGCGCGAGCTGCCCATCGCGGGCGGCGCGAACTTCATCCTTCCCAAGGACCCGATCCACGGGGCCGGCGGCGGCATCCTGTCGATCGCATTGTGCTCGGCGGGCGACCAGGACGGCGAGAAGGCGAGCGTGGAGGAGGCGAAGAGGATCGCGAAGCGCAAGATGAAGGACATGGGCTGGGATGACGGTTCCCAGTTCGAATGCCTGGACACGATCTTCACCGAGGAGTCGGGCTGGCGGTGGGACGCCACCAACCCGGACAGCGGCGCGTACGGCATCCCCCAGTCGCTGCCGGCGGAGAAGATGGCCTCGGCCGGCCAGGACTGGCGGACGAACGCGGCCACGCAGATCGACTGGGGCCTGAAATACATCCATGACCGGTACGGGACGCCGTGCGCCGCGTACGCGGAACGCCGGGCCAAGGGCTGGTACTGAAATTATCGGCGTCCGTTCAGGTGGTTTTTCCGGGAGCGGTCGTCTCATGGCGTTCCCGGGCCGGCCGGCGCATGATTTTTCTTCTCCTTATTCCCGTGCGCCGGCGGGCCGCTTTCCTTCACGGCCCCACGCCCCTCCCCCGGGCGTGGGGCCTTCCCTTTCTTTCCGGCCCGTTATCGGCCGTGGGCCGTGCCGGCGCGTGGTGGATGCGCGGGCCCGTGTTTCCGGGCCGTGGAGGCTTGTGATGAGGGAGGCTGTGATGTCCGGGATGGTGTTGGCCGATGATTCGCTGATCAACCTGTTCCCCGATCCCGCGTGGGATGTGGCGGGGTTCAGGGACCTGGCGGGAGGCGTGATAGCGGTGTGCCTGTACGCGGCGGTCGCGATGGTGATCGTCGGCGTGCTGACCCTGCTGCCGGGCCTGATCACGAACAACATGATGGAGCGCGCCTTCTCCTGGAAGCGTCTGCTGTGCGCGTTGATGATCCCGTTGACGATCGGCGCGGCGACGAGCGGGTTCGCGTGGGGCGCGGGCGCGTTCGGCACGGACGGGCTGGCCGTGAACGACTCGTACCAGTCCGCGAACGGTCATCCCGACTGGAAGGGCGTGAAGAACGACGAGGCGAAGAAGTCGGACGATCTGGGCGACGTGGTCCGGCAGTTGGGCGAGGACATCGCGAACCGTGTGGGCAAGGCCGCGGGCGACGCGATCGACAAGGCCCTGTCGACGGGCAAGAAGGCGTGGCAGTGGCTGTCCGGCGGCGACGGGAAGGGCAACGTGTTCCAGAAGGCCGGGGACGCCGCGTCCGGGGCCTGGGACTGGCTGTCCGGCGGCGACGGGAAGGGCAACGTGTTCCAGAAGACGGGCCAGGCGGCGGGCGACCTATGGTCGTCCCTGTTCGGCTGAGCCGTCCGGCCCGTTATCGGCGTCGGGCGTCGTACGGGCCCGGTGGCGGTGGGGAAAGGAGGGTGAATCATGACCATTATTCATCCAATCGCCGCCACCGCGTCCGATATCGCGCTGGCGTTGACCGACAACGACCTGTCCGGGTTCTCCGTGTCCCCGAACTGGACGTTCTTCCCGTTCATGAGCCTGGTGTCGAACATCGTGGGCGGCCTGTGGGCTTTGGGCATCTTCGTGGCGACGGCCGCGTGGATCATCGCCGCGTTCTCCTGGGTCGTGTCCAAGGCGATCCACAACAGCACGATGCAGCAGTACAGCGGCATCGTGTTCGTGTGGATCGCGCTGGGCATGATGCTGCTCGGCTCGGCCATGGCGATCGTCAAGTTCGCGTCCACGCAGGCCCTGTTCTGACCTCGGGGCCCGTCCCCTTTTCCCTCCGGGCCCGTCCCGCCGTCGGGGCGGGCCCTTTCCTTTTCTTGTTTTTCCGTTGTTGGGAGGCTGTCGTGGGCGATGTCGTCGAGGCGGTGCTGCAGAAGCTGTTCCCGTGGATGCTGGATCCGATGGGCAAGGCGTTGCAGGGCATGATGGTGGGCGCGTTCTCGTCGACCGCCGGGTCCGTGTCGTACGCGGAGTGGAACGTGGCGATCACGGCTGCGAACAGGATCGGCTGGGTGATGGGTTTCGTGAACATGCTCATCTGCGCGGTGGGCGCGGTGCATGCGGCCGTGAAGGCCAGCCCGGCGGAGTCGGTCAAGTCGTTCGCGATGGCGGTGCTCGCCTGGCCGTTGACCGCGATCTGCGTGAGCGTGATGATCACGTGCGAGGGGATCGTGAGCCTCCTGTCCGCGAGGATCCTCGCGGTGGGCGCGGACACGACCAAGGGCCGGGGCATGGAGTCGATGGTGTCGGCCATGTTCAAGAAGATCCTGGAGCAGGCGTCCGTCCTGCATTCGCTGACGATGCTGCTCGTCTATCTGGTGTTGTTCGTGGGCGTGTTCCTCCTGTGCTGCATGCTCGCGGCCCGCACCCTGTGCCTGGTGCTGCTGGCCGCGGTCGCCCCCTTGCCGGTGATGAGCGCCGGCTGGAAGGCGACCCGGCCGGCGATGCGCCGCTGGCTTTCGGCCGTGGTGGGCGTGATGCTGGCCAAGCCGTTGGCCGCGCTGGTGATCACGGTCGGGTCGGCGCTGATGACCTCGCAGACCACGTCGGGCGTGGGCGAGGGCAGTTTCTGGGATCTGCTGGTCGGCGTCGCCGCGATCTACATGGCCTGCTATTCGCCGAAGATGATCATGCCGGTCGTGCAGTTCCTGGGCGACGACCGGAGCATGGGCATGCAGCAGGCCGCGAGCCAGGCGGGCCGGAACGCGCTGGTGACCGCGGCCCAGCTGACCCGGCAGGTCGTGACCGCGGCCGCCGGGGTGGCGACCGGCGGGGCCGCGGCGGCGGGCGTGCAGTTGCCCGGCATGGCGCAGGGCGGGCTGGCCGCCCTGACCGGCCAATGGGGGCAGGTCGGCGAACAGGCCGGAAAAATGCTCGCCGGCTCCAAGGCCGACGGCAAGGACAAGGATGATGGCGGCGGGGCCCGGGATTCCGGCGCCCATGCCGCCGACCCGTCGAAGGACGACGGGTACGAGCCGCCGGTCTCCGCTCCCCCGGGCCCGGATGGCTCGGCCATTCCGTCGCCCGATGGCGCGTCGTCCGCCGGAACCGCGCCCGGCGGCGCCGGAGGGGACGGTGGCCGGGGCGTCGCGGGCCTTGACGGTTCGGACGGCTCCGACGGGATCGGCGGCGAGGGCGGCCTGGGCGGCGCCGGCGGCGAGGGCCGGACCGGATCGTCCGGCGCCCCGGGGTCTCCGGGCGATCCGGGGCTTCCCGGGATGCCCGGACCGGACGCGGTGCCGGCGCCCCCGGTCTCGCCACAGTCGCCGTCGGGCCCGGTCCTGGCCTGACTTATCGATGCGTTGCCGGGTGGCGTCCCCGTATGGGCGGGGATCGCGCCCGGCCCTTTTTTCTTGTTTGATCGGAGGTTGCTGATGGTGGATGCCGATGGCAGGGACGGCGGGGCGAGGGTGCCCACGGCGGCGTTCAGCCGCCTGTCGGCCACGAACGTCTTGTTCGGGTGGACATGGCCGCAGATCGGCGTGGGCCTGGCCGGCCTGGTCATGGTCGTGGGCGGCGCGGCGGCGGGCATGGTGCTGCCGTTGATGCTCGCGGGCGGCGTGGTCATGGCGTACGGGCTGATCCGTTACGAGGGGTTGAGCCTGATGGCGTGGACGTACGTATGGCTGGCGTGGCGGCGGCGTGTGCGCGACGGGTCGACCCGATGGTCGGCGAGCCCGCTCGCCTCGGGCCGGCCGGCGGGCGTGCTGGGCGTGTGGGGCCAGGTCGAGTCCCGGGCCCAGGTGGTCGAGGGGTCCGGCGTGGAGGTGGTCGGAACCCCGTTCCATGGCGCCTGCTACCTGTTCGACCCGGAACGCCGGCGGGCGACCGCGGTGCTCGCGTTGAAGGTCGAGGAGTGGACGTTGAGCACGGATGCGTCGAAATCGTCGCGCGCGGCCGCCTTGAACGATCTGACCGCCCGTCTGGCGGACACGCCGGGAGTGGTCGAGCTCAAGGAGACCGCGCTCCTGCTGCCGGGAGCCGCGCCCGCGCCGGATCTGCCCGACGATGGCGGGTCGCCGGAGTGGATGCGCCGCGACATGGCGGAATTGTGGGCCCTGCCGGAGGTCATGACCCCGTTGGCGAACGTGAGCTACGTGTCCGTGACCTGCGACGTGGACCGGCTCAAGGGCGTGGACCGCGCCCGGGGCCGGCTCACGGAACGCGATCGGGTCGGGGTCGCGTTGGGCGACCTGGTGAAGATGACCGTCGCCCCGGCCCTGGTCGAATGCGGGGCGCGTCCCGGTTCGGTGCGCTGGTGCGGACTGGACGACCTGCGCACGCTGATCCGGTCGGTTTCGGATCCGGCCGGCAACGCGGACCGTCCTCCGGTCACCCGCGACGAGCCGACGCTGGGCTGGTGCGAGGAGAGCCTCGACGGGGAGAGCGTGACCCTGGAATCGTGCGTGGCGCGCACCTGGTGGGTGACCCAGTGGCCCGACCGGCCCGTGCCGGCGGGCTGGACGCGCGACATCCTGCAGGGCGGCAGGATGATCGCCCTGACCCATATCTGGAGGCCCATGAGCATGGAGAAAAGCGAGAAGGACCTGCGTGACCGCGAGTCCAGCATCCTGCAGCGCGACACGTTGCAGAACCAGCGGAAACTGTCGCGCGACGAACGCCGTGAGCGCCGCGAGCAGCGGCAGCGAGAGGCAGAGCAGGACGCGAACTGGCCCGACACCGACCATCAGGGGTATATCGCCCTGTTCGCCCCGGACCGCGACGCGCTGGCCGTGTTCGAACGCGACCTGCGCGTGCGCGTCGGCAAGTACCATCTGCGCCTGTCCGGCCTGCGCGGCCAGCAGCGGCAGGCGTTGACCGCGGTCCTGCCGCTGGGGTTGTGACCATGGGCGCGCAGGGCCAGGAGGACTGGTTCGACGAGGTCATGCCCGGGTTGGACGCCGTGCGGCCTGGTGGGAAGCGGCGTTTTCCGTGGCCCGGCCGGCATGGGAAGGACGACGGGGACGAGGCCGAGGCCCGCACCAGGCCCCGTATCGGGGTGCGTGTGGGCGTGGCGACGGTGATCGTCACGGGTCTCATGGTCACGGCCGGGCTGACTGCGGGCATGGTCTCCGCGAACCGGCGCGAACGGCTGGCCGATGCGTCGGCGGCGTGCGAACGGTCCGCCCGGGCATGGTCCGCGGGATCGGCCGAATGGGGCCGTGACCGCGACCGGATCATGGGATCGGTCGACCTCGACGCGCTGCGCGCCACGGACCCCGATATGGCGGGCTCCCTCGAACGGCTTTCCTCCGACCCGGCCACGCCGGCCGGCTGCACGGCCGGAGGCGACGCGGCAACGCTCGACGCGGACGCGAAACGCATCTCCAAGGCCGCCGACAGGCTCGCGAAACGTTCGGAACGGCTGGAAAAGGCCGTGGCGAAGGCCGGCCAGACGGTCGGCGACGCCGAATCGTCACGGTCCAGGAGCCGGCTCGAACATGCCGTGGCCGGCGCGCGGGGCCTGCTGGCGGGGAGCACGGCGGACCAGTACAAGGTGCCGTACCTGTACCGTCGGCTCGAACAGCTCACGGAACAGGCGGCGGGGCTGCTCGACGACGGGTCCGCGTCCCCGGCGGACATGGACCGGCTCTCCCAGGGCATCGACTCCATGGTCTCCTCGCTCGCCTCCGGCACGCGATGACGGGCCGCCATACGGTTATCGGTCCGGCGCACGCGTGTACGGACAAACAGATCAGGAAACAGGAAGGAATCGGTCATGCCGTGTCGGTCAGAGCGTTCCGGACTCATCGAACGCGCCATCCTCGCGCGATCAATGGGGGCGGGCCGATGATGCACCTCATACTCGTGATCGCCGTCGTTTTCGTTTTCGCCGCGTCCTGTCTGCTGACGTTCGGCCTGTGCCGTGCGGCCACGCGCCGCGACATGCTTGAGGCCCGTTGGCGTGAGGAGTCGGCCGGTTCCGTGGGTGAGGAGAGCCATGAGAGCGCATGAAACGCTTGAGCGTGCCGGGCGTCATGGCGGCTTCCCGGCCCGTGGTTCCGCTTCGGGCCTGTTGGCGGCCTGCCCGTCGGACGGCAGCCACGACTTCTACCTGTCGATGATGCTCGACGTTCCCGTGCCGCGCGTGCCCGTGCTGCGCGCACGTCTGCAAGACTCCCGCCGAGGGGCGCAACGCGCATCCGACGCACAGGAAGCTGGCCGCGTGGTGCAAGTGCAGCGTGGGCACGGTCAAACGCCATTTGTCATGGCTGGAAGGGGGACGTGTGGTGATGGAGCAGCGGTTCCGTCTGCGTGACGGTTCGCCGGTCGTGCCGCGCTGGCGCCGTTGACGATATAGGCGTCCTTCGTGGGTGTCGGCGTCGGCGATCATGTGCTTTTCCCGTTCAGGGAGGTTTCGTATGGCTGATGCTCCTGCCGGGGTCCGTGCCGGCAAGGCCGGGGGTCCGCATGGGTTGCGGGTCCTGTCCCCGGCCGATCCGGGGTATGTGGAGTGGTGCCGGTCCGGCATGCCCCAGAGGATCCGTCTGCTCAAGCTCGCCGCCGAGAAACGCCGCCGGATCGAGCAGGGCGTGATCTGTCCGAAATGCCATAGGCGCCGGGTCCGTGCCGGCGACACGTTGTGCGCCCAGTGCCGTCACTTGGAGGATCTGCCCCGCTGCCGGGAATGCGGGAGGCGGACGAGCCGTCCCGTGGACGGGTTGTGCGCCCGATGCCTGAAACTGGTCCGGGAACAGGCCAGGCCGATGTGCCCGAAATGCGGCAGGTGCCGGTGCCTCGAGGGCGAGGACATGTGCGGCAGGTGCCGGGCGCACCGTGTGTTGCCATCCTGTTCTCGTTGCGGCGCGCCGCGGCGGAAGGGCTCGCCGGACGGGTTGTGCGGCCGATGCCGGCAGCTCCTTTCGGGGAAGGCGAGGACATGAATCTGGCGGACGTGGCCTTGGAGGCCCTGTACTTGCTGGGTGTACTGATGTGCTGCGCGCTCCTGTCCCGCGAGGAGGGCTCGCGCGAGGGCCTGGGTTCGCGTCGCGCCCGCCTGTTCATGCTGGCGTTGGCGGTGGAGGCGATGCAGGCGGGGTTGGGTTCGCTCGCGTTCCGGGAGCCGCGGGGCGCGCCGTTCGCGCCCTGGCAGGCGTTCGACCTGACAGGAGCGGTACTGGCGGACCTGTTCCTCGCACGGGCCCTGCTGCGCGGCGACGGCGGGGCTCCCGGCCCGGACTACCGGTGACGCGTACCGCCGGTCATTCCTTCCGTTCGTGTTCGTGTTCCACCTCGAAGCGGATCTTGAGCCGCGTACGGCCGCGGCGGGCATGGCGCGCGATTCGGCTTTGTCTGCCCTTTCCACCCTCCCGGACGTTGTGGCGTGCGTGGCGTCCCCGCGCACGGACGCGGGCAAGAAGATTTCTCGCGGCCGCCATGACGCGCAGGAGCGACAGCGCCACGAGGCAGCCGATGGCGAGCAGCGCCACCAGGTCGCGGTTCCGGGCGGCGGGCAGGTTCTGGATGATTTCGAGGAGGTCGAGCATGGCCTCGATGGTGTTTGCGATGTATTCCATGTGCCGCTGTATGCGTCCGACGCCCCTGCTCATGTTCACGTCCGATTCCCGGTCCGATGACGGCCGGGAACGTTATGGTCGTCCACCCGCCGAAATCGGTGCCGCCGCGGGTGATCGCGCCATGGGGAAGGAACATCCTGAATGATTGGCCATATTGGATCGGAGTGCGGGAGGAAGGCCCTGGACTTTCTGGCCGTCGGGCGGTCCCGCCTCACTGCATGTCGGCTGCGCGGCCGGCGGGCTGCATCGTCCGGCTCACACTGGACCAGAACCGGACATGCCGTCGAAACCCCTATAATTGTCATGTCGTCAGAACAAGCCCGGAGAAGGATATGCCATCAATGCTTACAGTCGCGGAGACGGGGAGCTTGTCCGTTCCTCTCGTCTCCAACCACGATGTGGCTTCGCCGTTGAGATATCCCGGCGGCAAAAGCGTGCTGTCCGGGTACGTCGCCTCGCTTATCGATGTTCTCGGCATTCGTGACGTCACGTATGTCGAACCCTATGCCGGGGGTGCCGGTGTCGCTCTGCGTCTGTTGAAGGACCACAAAGTATCGAAGGTAGTTATCAACGACTACGATCCCGACGTGTTCGCGTTCTGGAACAGCGCTGTCAATGATTCGGCTTCGTTCCTGGAACGATTCGACCGGGCGGAACCCACTATCGAGGAATGGCATAGGCAGAAACGCATCATCGCGGACCCTGCCAGCGAGCTGGACAGGGGGTTCGCGTTCTTCTTCCTCAACAGAACCAACAGATCCGGCGTGCTGAACGGCGGCGTGATCGGAGGATTGAAACAGAACGGTAGATACAAGGTTTCGGCGCGGTACAACAAGGCCTCGCTAAGACGAAAACTTGAATTTCTCGGGGAACACGCCGACTCCATCGAGGTCAGAAACGAGGATGGCAGGGCCGTGGTCGAACGATTCGTCGGATTCCCTGAGGCGTTCATCTATGCGGATCCGCCTTACGTGGAGAAAGGCGGCAGCCTGTATATGAACGCCTTGGACGATGAGAGGCACAGGGAGCTCGGAAATCTGCTGAACAATCATGCCGACTCCCATTGGATGCTCACCTATGACGATACGGCGTTGATACGCGAGCTGTACGGGGAACGGTACGGTGGCCTGTTTCCTTTGCAATACAGCGCCTCCGCCCGGCGCACCGCGAACGAGCTGATGATCTTTTCCGATACACTGGGCAAGGCCGCAGCCCACATGCACTGACGCGAAGGAGAGGACATGGCGAATCCGTCCGGGGAAAAGAATATCGGCCCATGGGAGGGCCAGCAGGTGGAGTACATTCCGCTGGATGATCTGGTCCTGTGGACGGAGAATCCCCGCGATCCGCTGGATGGCGATTACACGAACGACGATGTCATCCGTCGCGCAACCGACGGACGCAACGACAAGCAATGGCAGTTGTCCAAGCTGTCGAAAGAGATGGGCGACAGATTCGATTTGAGCGAACTGCCCACGGTATGCAGAATCGATGACGGACCGAAGTACAGGGTATACGACGGCAACAGGCGTGTCATTCTGGCGATGCTCCGCAAGGCCGGTCTCACTACTGAGGGCCAGCAACAACTGGTGCCTCCGGATTTCCCAGACCCCATCCCATGCAACGTGTGCGACGAAGAGACCGCGCTGGAGAATGTGGAACGCAAACACAGAGGTAACGGGAGCTGGAAACAGTACGAGCGGGACCGTTTCATGTTCGACTACAGGGGAGGCCCGAAAACCGTTCTCATACGGCTGGAGGAGCTCATCAAGGCGGTGACGAAATGGCCCGCCCTGAACATGAGATACGTCGAAGATGACGTCTTCAACAAAAAGCATCTCGAAGAGATGGGTCTTCTTCCCGACGAGCCGGACTTCGGGGTTCCTCTGGAGCTGCTGGAGGAGCTCGTGGAGGCCGTCGCCGACAAACTGGATAATGAGCTGAACACGCGCAACGCGCGAAACGACCCCGCCAGCGTCCTACCGGGCGAACTCATGGACCGTATCAGAGAAGCACGGCACCGCCGACCGGCGGGCGAAAAGGCCGACGGACGGGAAAGGGAACTTCCCTCCGACAATTCCGAGCCTCCATCGCAATCCCATGGTGGTCTTGGCCGGGATGATGTGCTTCGCCCCGATACGTCCGGGACACTCCCCCACACCGATGCATCCGCCAGGAGGCGAAGGGGACGCACCCGTCAGGTCAAGCCGGCATCCATTCCCGTGTTCGGGAACCCTTCGGGTCTACGGCTGCAGACGGGAGACGTCAACAACATGTATCGCACTTTGGAGGAACTGTGGAACATGTATGCGCGCGGAGGCATGCGGAATGCCGCCGCGTTCGTGCCGATCTTTCGCATGGGGCTGCGTCTGCTGATCGATACGGCCGCCATGGAACGATGCGGCGGATTGGACAGATATGTGGGCGAGTATGCCGGGGAAGCGAAAAAACGTCTCAGGCAGGCGGCAAACAGCGCTGATCTCGTTACCTTTATGCGCAACCAGGCGGTGTCGCCGGAAAATCTGCTCCGACTGCTCCAGAACGGCGCACATGCGTATACTTCGACCGGGAACAAGGAACAAGCCCTAGCCATGAGTATCCTGATCGGGGAAATGCTTTCGATCAGCCACGGACGTCCATGATTCGGGGGGAATGGCGTTTCATGGGACACAAGACTGTGGCAGCCATTTACCAGCAAATCGCCGTGACGGGCTGATGCTTCTCTATAAACCGGGTCGCGCGTTCACGGACGGTTCGGAATCCGGCCATCGCGCACAGAGTTTTTCACTCCTCATCAAGCCGATACGGGGCACGTTCGGCGTGCATCATGGCATGAGACGTCACACTCTCATGGGACGGGAAGGAATTCCGGCTGTCGGAGGACAATCGTTTTCGTATCGGCTTTCCACATGAGAAGGGGGAAACATGGAACACGGGGATGATGGTCGTTCGCGGGATGATGTCATGGACGGTCCCGCATTGCCGCCGGATGAGCCTGGGCGGATACTCGATCCGTTCAGGAAGGCCTTCGTTTGGACAAGAACGCGTCTGAACCTGTCGGGAGAGATTTTCGGCACACCGCAGTGTCCTGTCGCGCGGATCCTCGCACCCGTCCTGACCGTTCTGGGAGCTTCGATCCTCGTGTGCGATCTGTTCGAGAGCCCGTGGAGGGAGGTCCTGGCCTTCGCAGCTCTGGCGGCCGCCTTGTTTTCCGTGGGATACAGGCCGCATCCGCTCGACGCGTTGAGGAGGCCCGGCAAGCCCATGCGGTGGTTCCTCTGTCTCGGATGCGTCCTCGTCCTGCCAATCGTGACCTTCTATGCGTCGGCACTGCTGGTTTCCCTCATACCCGACACGTCGGAGAACGCGGGTATCGCCGCGACGGACACGTTCGGCGAGTATGTGGTCATGTTCATCCAGATCATGGGCGAGGCGTGCCTGTCGATTCTTCTGTTCGCGCTGCTGTATAAGGCCCTCAATCGGGCATGGGGCCGGTCGGATCCATGGGTCCGTTCCCTCGTCGCGTGGCTGGTTTCGGCCTTTCTGTTCGGCATGCTGCATCTGCCTACGTATAGATGGAATTTTCTGCAATGCTTGGTCATCTTCTTCTCGCTGTTCCTGGGATTCGCCGCGTTCGTCGCGACGCGCAGCTGGACGATTCTGTTCCTTTCCCATTTCCTGTACGACCTGCTCAGCAGGCCCCTGGTGCTGAATGCGTGCCGATACGCCGCCCTTCTGTGGCTCCTGGTCGCCGTGGCTTGCGTGTACTGAAGGGGAGCGCCGCCGGTCCGGCTTCCCCTTCCGCTCCCCCGATATCGGCGGATTGTCGGGTGGATGGCATGCCGGCCGGCGGGATCGCCGGCCGTGGCATAGGATGTGTTCATGCGGACCGTTCCCCTCTCCCGGAAGGGGTGCCGGCGGTTGGTCCGATGATAGGAAAGGAACGAGGATGAGCGAAGAGGACAAGGTGCCGTCCCCGGACGGCGCGGGCGTGGTGCCCGAGCCTGAGACGGTTCGCAGGCGTCCGAAGTGGCTGGCACCCGCGGCCGTGGGTTGCGTGCTGGCGCTGCTCGCCGTGGGCGGCGTGGTCGGCTGCCGTGTGTGGTCGGCGCGCGAACTGGCCGAGGCGAGGGAGGCTTGCGCCGTGGCGGCGGACGGGGTGCGTGGCGCGGCGAACGACTACAACGCGCTCGTCAACGGGAAGGCCGCCGACGCCTCGGCAGTCACCGCCGACCAGGTGAAGGACGCGAGGACCGTGGACGCGCTGGCCAAGGCGTTGAAGACCACGGTGCCCGAATACGAGGGGTGCGTGGCCGGTTCCAAGGCCGGTTTGGACGAGGCGACGTCGAAGCTCGACAGGCAGGCCGCCTGGTACAAGACCCATGCCGCATCGCTCGGGAAGGCCGTCAAGGCGGTGGAATCCTCGAGGCTCGACAGGACGGTCGAGGACGCGGAGAAGCTGCTCGCCGATTCGAAGGGCAGGGTCGCCGACGAGAAGACCCGTAGCATGTTGGAGCAGGCCATCAAGGACAGGGACGCGGACGCGATCGGCGAGGCCGTGAACGCGGTGGACGGGTCGGTCAAGGCCAAGGCGAAGGCCGACGCCGACGCGAAGGCCAGAAGGGAGGCCGAGGAGAAGGCCCAGGCCGAACAGGAGGCCCAGGCGGCGGCCGACGCGGCGGCGGCCCAGGCGCAGGCGCAGCAGCAGGCCCAGTCCTATGGCGGCGGCTACTCGTACGGCGGCGGCACCGGCTACACCGGTGGAGGCTACACCGGCGGCGGCTACACCGGCGGAGGCACGTACACGCCGCCCGCGACCGGAGGCGGCAACGGTGGGGGTTCCGCCTCCAGCGGACCAATCAGCGGAGGACACGGATGTACTACTGATTGTCCTCCACCATCAAGCGACGGTCTGATTCATCATTAACGACTATTAATAATAGTCCATAAGGGTCTTGCTCGAATTTCGGGCAAGACCCTTTTTATTTCCAAGTTCTCTTTTCCCTGTGTTTTTCCTGTGATATCGGTGTGGTTTTCCGGGGTGTGCGGGTGGGGGTCGTGGAGTCCGGCCTGTGGGACGGGTTCCGTGAGGGGCGGGAGAGGCCCGTCCTGTTGATCAACACAGGGAGGAGACCCTTATGGGTTTTCGTCATGATAGGGCGTCGGCCGGGCGGAGTCATGAACCGCTCGCGCGTGGCGCGCATGGGGCGGGGCCGGCACGCACGGTGCTTGCCGGCCTGGTGGCCGTGGCCACGCTGGCCACGGGCGGCCTGGTGGCGTCGACCGCGTATGCGGGCGGCGCGGGAGACAACCGTCCGGGCGGCGCGACCGGCGGCCTTCCCGCGGGCATGTTCTGGCAGTACAAGGACGACGCGTCCGGCAGCTTCGGTCCGGCCGCGAACGCGGACGGCTCGCCGCGCATCGCGTCGGTGGAGGCCGCGTACAAGCGTGCCGGCGTGAGTGTGGTGAACGACGGCGTGTACGACGGGCCGGGGGCGATCCGCGATACGTTGCGGGGCGCGTTGTCGAAGTGCGTGGCCGGGTTCCGTCAGCGTCATCCGGGCGAGGGCGACGGCGACTGCCGTGTCGTGGGCGTGGGCTCGGTCGCGGGCCAGCAGGGCGGCAGATGGGTGTACAACGGGTCCGGCGGCTATTCGGCGTCCGAGTGGTACTCGTCCTGGGACTCGCAGATCAAACCGTATACATATAACTATGCCGGCACACAAAGCTACCGTACCTCAGATGGCTTTGATGATGATCCGTCGAACAGCGTGGACAAGATCGCGTATTCGAACGTGGCTGCGGCCGGCGCGACGCCGAACCTGATCATCATCGTGCTGGACAAGTACCAGCCGAAGCCGCCGACCTATCATCTGAGCGTGAGCACGCAGGCTGCGGAAATGTCGGGCCAGTCGGGTGACACCAAGGACGCTTCGGACACGATCAGCCTGTCCACCGACGGGTCGAAGACCGAGAACGTGAACGGCACCGCGACCCTGCACTGGCGCGGCATCGACGGCACCGAGAAGACGGTGACGAAGCAGTTCACCGCGTCCAACAAGGGCAGCGCCACAGTGAGCGCGTCCTTCAAGGACATGGACGCCTCGTGGGAGTCGTGGCCTGCGGGCAAGCGCTGGTGGGACGTTGACGTGGCGAAGCAGGGCGGCATGGCCGAGGCGGTCTCCCACAAGGGAGAGAACGACGGCAAGGAGTCCGGCGAGAAGACCACCACCCCGCCCGAGAAATGGCTGACCAACGGGGCCGGCGACACGGTGCGGGACGGCAACGACTCCATCGCCTCCGGCAGCCTGTACACCGCGCACATCAAGGCGCATTCCAACGCCTCCGGCAAGTTCTGGATCTACGACACGATCGACACCAGGGACGTGGTGATCGGCGGCACCGAGCAGGACGACGTGAGCAAGGTCACCGTGACCGACGCGAACGGCAACATCGTGCCGGCGGACATTTCCATCGACGATTCCATCGATGGCAAGCGCGTGGTCAAGGCGCACGCCACCGCCCCGCATTCCGGCCTCTACACGCTGAACGTGCCACAGTCGGCCAAGCCCACCGGCGGCGACTACAAGATCAACGACGGTTCCGTGGCGTGCTGGAACGGAGACAACGGCACCGGCAGCCTGGCCGACTGCCAGACCGGCAACGGCGACGGCGTGGGCAAGGTCACGCCGACCCCGGACAAGGTGTGGGTGCTGGACGAGTCCGGCGCTCTCGTGGCCGAGGACAAGCAATGGACCAACCAGCAGGGTGTCGATCAGAAGACGTTCCTCGTGGGCGACCAGGTGGGCGTCGTGGTCAACGGCAGCATTCCCGCGCATCTGCTCAACCCGTTGGCGTCCTATTCCATCACCGATGATCTGACCGGTTCGATCCAGTGGATCGACTGGAAGTCCGGCAAGGTGTTCGTCGATGGCGAGGACGTGACCGCGAACTTCGACATCGTGATCGACCAGAAGGCCAGGACCGCGACCGCCACCGCGAAGGCTTCGTACATCGCGAAGACGATGTTCAAGAACAGCGCGAGCAAGGTCAAGTTCTACCTGACGGGCACCATCAAAAAGGGTGCCACCGAGGGCAGGAAGATCCAGCTGACCAACAAGGCGTACGAGAAGTGGAACAACGAGACGCGGCCGACCAACGAGCCCCCGGTGTTCGTGTGGACCCCGAACCCGAACAAGGCGTGGGCCATGAAGGCTGACGGCAAGTGGCAGCTGACCGTCGATCCGGCCAAGAGCGACAAGGTGGGCGGCGACGACAAGTACTACCGTCTCGGCGACGAGGTGGCCGCGGTCATCTCCGGCACCCTGCCCACCGGATTGGGCCGCGTGCCCGAGATCGCGTGGACGGACGACTTCGCCAACGTCGATAGCATCCTCGATCTGAAGGACACCTCCAGCATCAAGGTCTACGAGCAGGACACCACCGACGAGGCCAACGCCGGCGTCAACGACCTGAACAAGACCGGCAGGGACGTGACCGACCAGTTCGACATCACCGCCGAGGGCACCAAGGTCACGGTCAGCGCGAAGGACTCCTACGAGGCCGCGCAGAAGGACCTGAAGACCGCGAAGCAGATCAGCGTCGTGATCCCCTTCGACGTGAACTTCGACACCAAGCAGCTGCTCGAATCCTACGGCAAGGCGGAGGGCGACGAGCTCAACACGTGCGTTGACCCGAAGGGCGACGACCTTGACAACAAGGGCGGCCAGACGGTCGGCGGCAGCACGGTGGACACCAACACGCCGAAGATCTGCGTGACCGTTCCCCCGATCCACAAGCAGGTCATCGCGGAATCCTCCCAGGGCGGCGACCAGTCCAACATCGACACCAAGACCGTGTTCCCCGGCCAGACCGTGGAATACACCGTGCGCGTGGACCCGCGGATCCCCGCGGACCAGGCGTATTCGGTGACCGCCATCAAGCTGAGCGACACCTATTCCGAGTACACCACCGCGAACAAGCAGACCCTGGAGATCACCGACCTGGGGACCGGCGGCATCATCCCGAAGAGCGCCTACAAGGTCCAATGGGACGAGAAGGCCCACTCGTTCGAGGCCACGTTCACGAAGGACTGGGTTGCCGCCAACTGGAAGGCCGGCTCCAACCCGCGCGTGCTGCTGCGCTTCGAGGCCAAGGTGAACGAGGACGCGCCGACCGACAAGACCGTCGACAACAAGGCCGCGCTGACCGTCAACAACGGCGTCACCCCGTCCAACAAGGTCGAGAACGAGCCGCCGGTCATCAAGCCCTCCAAGCAGGACACGCAGAAGGACCCGACCATCAACATCGACGGCAAGACCGCTCTGCTCGGCGACAAGGTGTACTACCGCGTCAACATCGACGCCTCCAGGCTCACCGACACCGCCTACAAGGTGTGGCGCTTGGGCATGGTGGACGACTACGACCAGGAGTACCTGACCCTCGACGCGAAGCATGTGGAGATCCTTGACGAGACCGGCAGGGACCGCACCGGCGAGTTCAACATCCAGGACAAGGACGGCGTGCTCTACACGTTCGCCAGGACCGTGGACACCCAGATCCCCGCGACCGGCGAGACCGTGCCCGGCGACCCGCAGCCCGGCGACCTGAAGGCGTACAGCGAGAAGTCCGACAAGGATTACGACCCGCTGAAGGACCCGAGCATCGACCAGTCGCTGCTGGGCCACACCTACCAGGTGGTCATGCCGATGACCGTCACCAAGGTCAAGGACGGCCACACGGTGGAGAACACCGCCACGCAGGTCACGAACGACAAGCGCGACAAGACCAACACCGTCACCAACCCGTTGAAGGAGATCAACCCGAAGAAGGACGTGACCGTGAAGGTCGGCGGCGACAGCGTCGACGGCAAGAGCGTCTACCTGGACTCCACGTTCCTCTACCAGCTCGACAGCTCGATCCTGCCCGCGGACCGCGCCTACCAGAAGATCGCGAACTGGGGCATCACCGACCGGCTCGACCCGGCGTATGACAAGGCGACCGGCCAGTGGGCCGTGTACGCGGCCCGCGACCTGTACCGGGGCGGCGAGGCCATCGCCAGGAAGGGCGAGAGGATCGCCGGCAGCGGCTTCGACTCGTCGAGGCTCGGCGGCGACATGTTCACCGCGAACATCGACCCCTCCACCGGCCTCGTGGACATCCAGGCCACCCAGGCGTACCTGGACCTCGTGTCCGCGGACGACGCGCACGAGCAGGGCTGGCGCGCCTACGTGCAGGCCACGCGAGTCAAGGTCACCGACCGCCACGAGAACGTGTTCACCGAGCACGTGAACGGCAAGGACCTGACCAGCAACATCGTGTGGACCCGCACCCCTGACCTGACCCCGAGCATCAAGCTCGAGAAGTGGGACAAGAAGTCCGGCTGGCCGAAGGGCGACCGCGACGACTCCAAGGACGCGCTCGACGGCGCCAAGGACGGCACGACCATCGTGTTCACCATCAAGAACACCAGCAAGGACGAGGACGGGCACGGCGCATGGTTCAAGGCCAGCGACCTGAAGCTCGAGGACCACACCATCGTCGGCGACGGCACCGTCACCGACCTGAAGTACCCGGAAGGCTGGGACAGCCTGATCCTCAAGCCCGGCCAGAGCGTCGACGTGGAGGGAACCCTGACCGGTTTCACCCAGGCCACGCACACCGACCGCGCCAAGGTCACCGGCACCCCGTTGGTCGAATGCCCCGTGGTGGACAAGGACCCGTTCGGCGACGCCTCCGGCAAGCCGTCCACAGGCGGCGAGGCCGGCGACGGCGACGGTCCCAGGCAGGTGACCGTCGGCGATCGCACGCTGTGCGAGGACACGCCCGTCGAGTCCAACACCGACGACTGGAACGGCCGCCGGTCGCTGCTGGGCGAGACCGGTTCCGCGATCCTGCCCGTCGGCGTGGGCGCGCTGCTCATGGCCGGCATCGGCGCCGCCGTCGTGATGGTCCGCCGCCGCAAGTCGGCGCATGACGACAAGGACGCGGCCCTCATGCCGCGCCACGCCGCCTGACCCGACGGGGCCCGTCCGATGCGCGTCGCCGCGTGGAAGGGCCCCTTCCCGGGGCCGGCATCCCGACCGGGACGCCGGCCCCTCATCCATGCAACGACATCGATCACTCCCCTCCCTGTCGGGGAGGGGGGCGGGCGCGGCATGCGGCCGCGCCCATAGGAGAAGGACACGATATGAGGAACATCATCCGCATCGGCGCCGGCACGGACCGCCGGAACCGGTTCGTCGCGATCGCGTTGGGCGTCGCCCTGGCGGCCGGGCCGGCCGCCATGCTGCCCGCGGCGGCGCTGGCCGCGCCGGCCACGGACGCCGCGGCCGCGAGCACGACGGCCGGCGCGACCATCACACTGCAAGGCGCAGACGGAGCAAGCCTGGCCGGCCACACGTTCAACGTGTACCGGATCGGCACGTACACGGACCAGATCCTGAACGGCACGCAGATCAGTAGCCTCGGCGTGCGCGGCGACACGGCATCCAACGCGTGGGCGGCCGACGCGATCGGCATCGCCAACGCTTACGATCCGGACACGGCCGACGACATCGCCAAGGTGTACGGCTACGATGACGCGGGCAACATCGCCAACATCAAGATGGACTCCCAGACCAGGCAGCTGCGCAACATCAGCAAGGCCCTG
>JAIJJM010000449.1 GCA_022728415.1 Collinsella sp.
CCGTCTTGCCGCCCGTCTTGGGCACGCGCAGGTCGATGCGCGGGTCGCGCGTCTGCATATCGCGCACATAGGCAAAGTCGAGCAACGGATAGCCAAGCACCACGGCGTCGGGACGAATATCCTCCGGACGAGCCCCGGCAAGGCCTGCGAAGGGTCCGGTCTTCCACTGCGTTGCCAACGAGGCGCAGATCATGCCGCCCGCCGAGAAACCCACGATGCACACGCGCTTGGGATCGACATGCCACTCGTCGGCGTTGGCGCGCACGGTAGCGACCATCTTGGCGAGGTCCGCCTGCGGGTGCGGAAAGCTCACGTCGCCCGTGGCGCTCGTCACATAGTTGAGCACAAAGGCCTGGTAGCCGCGGTCCAAAAATGCAAACGCCACCGGGTCCTGCTCGTGCGGAGCGATATGCGTAAACCCACCTCCGCCGCAAATAATCACCGCGGGGCGGCGGCCATTGGGCTTGTCGGGCAGCGGCTCGGCACCCAGATACGTAAACGTCGCCGGATAATCCTCGGTCGGCTCCTCGCCCCACAGCGCATGGTTCTCAATAATCATAGGTGCTCCCTCCGTGCGATTCGTGCGCACTCATTTTTTGCATCTAAGCGTACCCCACTTGAGCCCGTGGCGAAGAAACACTCCCGCAATAAGTTTCCCTTCAACTGATATATCACATAATCCCAGCTCAGAGGTATCGTTGAGCAGCGTAGAATAGGGGCGTTGACCAAGCCGTGAAACACATACGAAACGTTTCCGGCAAACAAAGCGCGCGATATGCGCACTTGATACGTTGGAGGCATCTATGGGTCTGCTCGATTCGCTCAAGTCCACGCTCGCTTCGTCGGGCGAGGCGTCCGTTCCGCCCGCAGCAAGCTTCGCCACCCGCGAAGGCGTCATATACGCCCCCGTCAACGGCGTGCTCGTCAACCTGAATGAGGTTCCCGACGAGACCATTGCCTCGGGCATGCTTGGCCAGGGCTATGGCATCGAGCCCATCACCGACACCATTTACGCCCCCGCCAACGGCCGTATCGGTGCCACCACCGTCACCAACCACTCTATCGGCATGATTACCGAGGACGGCCTACGCGTGTTTATCCACGTCGGCCTGGGCACCGTGAAAATGAACGGTAAAGGCTTTGCTCGCTTTGTCGAGATGGGTGACACGGTCAAGGCCGGCCAGCCGCTCATCAGCTTCGACCGCGACGCTATCAGGGCCGCCGGCCACGAGGACATCGTGACCGTCATCGTCTCTGAGCTCGACCGCCTCAAGAGCATTGACCACGTCGGCGAGTCTGGCACGCTTATCGACGGCAATCCGCTCGTCAAGCTTGGCGATCCGCTGCTGGTTGCCAAGACCAAGTAGCAGACCGCCGTCACATAACGGGTCAACCGCCTGTGCATCTTTGCCGCATTTGTGTTTTTGTTTTTGCCTATGTAGAGGTTCTGAAACGTTTCTATATAGGCAGCTGATCATCAACGCAGGTGCGGCTTTTGCGTAGCGAAGCATCGCCCCGCGGCATGTTGTTCAACCGCACGAACCCCCTTCTTTTGTCCGCGCAGAGCGCTAGACTGCTAGGTCGACATTGGAGGAAAAATCGATGCAAAACACACCCACGGGCGCCGCACATGCCGCCCCTCAACGCACCCAACGCATCGTCGCGCTCGACGGGCTCCGCGCCCTCGCCATCGCCGGCGTCGTCCTATATCACCTTCGCCCCAGCCGCCTGACCGGCGGTTTTTTGGGCGTTACACTCTTCTTTACGCTGAGTGGCTATCTCGCCACCAAAAGCATTATGCGAGCCACGGCACGCGACGGATTCTCGTACCCGCGCTATATCTGCCGCCGCATTGCACGCATGATGCCGCCGATCGTCGTGACCATCGCGCTTACCGCCATCGCCACCTACATCGCAGCCCCGAGCCTACTCCCTAAGGTGCAGCAGGACGCCCTGCCATCGGCACTCTTTTTGAGCAACTGGTTCTACATCTTCCGCAACGTCTCGTATTTCGCCGCCGCGGGACTCCCCTCGCCGCTCACGCACCTGTGGTTCTGCGCTGTCACTATGCAGTTCTATCTGGTATGGCCGGTCATCCTTATGGCGCTGTACAGCAAAACCAAGTCGCGCAACACTGCCATCGGCATCACGATCGCATTCGCGCTTGTATCGGCGGCGGCCATGGTCCTCATGTTTAATCCCACCGCCGACACATCGCGCGTCTACTACGGAACCGACACCCGTGCCGCCGAGCTTCTATGCGGAGCCTTAGCCGCCATCGCCGCGCCGCGTCTGCGCGAGATGCTGAGCGGTGATATCCATACCCCCGGCGCCAACAAGGGCATCTCAAAGGTCAACGCGATTTCTATCGCGTGGCTCATTGCCGTTATAGCCGGCGCGCTCATGCTGACCGGAGAGAGCGCCTGGCTCTACCGCGGCGGCTTTTTGCTGTTTGCCCTCGTCACCGCGCTCCTTATCACCTGCGTGCAAAACACGGAATGTATCGTGCGTCGTCTGTTGTCGGTCAAGCCGCTCGTCTGGCTGGGCCAGCGCTCGTTCTCGGTTTATCTGGTGCACTATCCCCTACTGCTTCTTATGAACCCCGCAACCCGCACTACCCGCATCGCCTGGTGGGAGCAGGTATTACAGCTTGTACTGATCCTTGCGGTAGCCGAGGTTTTCTATCGCCTCGTCGAACGCCCAT
>JAIJJM010000450.1 GCA_022728415.1 Collinsella sp.
CCAAAGCGCTCGGCTCCAAAGACGCCAAACTCGAGTTCGAGCGCGCCGGCCGCCGCACCGGGCTCGGCGGCACACTCGCCTACGCCACGGACAGTCAGGTCAAGCAGTCCTTCCGCGCCGAGTGGGGCGTGAATACGGACGCCTCCGCGCTGAAAACCATCCCGCTACCCGCCGCCACGGTGATCGACAGCGCGCTCAACGTCTACCAGACCGCGCTCAGGAAACCCAGCTGGACCATTTGGGTGGTCGATTACTCCGGTTCGATGTCTGGAGAGGGCAAGAACGGCGTGGTCAAAGGCCTGAACGCGGCGCTCGACCCGGACCAGGCCAAGAAGTCGTACATCGAGCCCGCCAGCGGCGACGTGAACATTCTCATCCCGTTTGAAACCGAGGCCCACCGCCCGGTCAAGGCCACTGGCACAAGCACCAGCGACCTGCTGCATGAGGCCGATGCCACCGATGCCAGCGGCGGCACCGATATCTATGAAGGCCTGCTGAGCGCGCTCGACGAGCTGCCCAGCGAGTCGGAAGCCTCGCAATACACCACCGCCATCGTGCTCATGACCGACGGCCGCTCCAACTCCGATCATCAGGACGAATTCGAAAGCGCCTATAAGTCGCGTGGCCGTGATCTGCCGATCTTCTCCATCATGTTCGGCGACGCCGATCCCAGCCAGCTGAAGTCTCTCGCCACCCTGAGCAACGCCAAGGTATTCGACGGCCGCTCCGGCGACCTCGCCGCCGTCTTCCGCCAAGTCAAGGGCTTCAACTGATGCTCCAGGTAATCTGTGGATTCGTTGTCGGACTGCTGCTCGCCGGGCTCGGCTTCGGGCTGGCCGGCGGCGGAGTGCCCGGCCTGATCGTGGCCGTGGTGCTGGCCGCACTCGGGTATATCGCCGCCTCCACGCTCACCGAGCCGGAGCGACGCATCGGCAAAATGCTGGTTTCCGCCCTGCCCAACGGTCAGAAGGCCGCCGATACGATCGACGCGGCGAACGCTCGACTCAACTCAATCGCCATGCTCACCAAGCAAGTACGTGACCCAGCCGTCAAAGCCGAAGCCAATGACTTCATCGCCGCTACCAAAGATTTAGTGCAATACGTGACCCGAGACACCTCCGCCTACCCGACGTTGCGCCACTACATCACCGTGTACGGCGAGCAGACCGAGAAACTGTTGCGCTCCTACGTGGACGTGGAAAGTTCCGGCGCACGCGATCAGATAGCCACGGCACGAATCGAAACCATCGAGGCGCTGCAAGTGCTCGAACAGACCGCCGCCGGCGAACTCAGCCGGGCGGTAAGCGCCAAGACGTTGGGCATTACGGCCGACTCCGACGCCATCCAACGGTTGGCCCGCATGGATGGATACGACGACGTCGCACCTTCGCCTGTGCCTTCCTCGGCTGCCGATGAAGGACGGCATGCACCCAGTCAGGGCCCGGCTCACCAGTCGGACCAGAAAACGGACGCACAATGAAACTCTCCAAATCAAAAATCATCGGACTGATCGCCCTGCTTGCGGTAGTGGGCGTGGTCTGCGGCACGCTGGTGTGGCGGCAATCGCAACCAGCGCCGGCCGAACCGACCGAACAGGTGAGCATCACCGGCTACCTGGGCGGCGAGAAAATCGGCCTGTTCGATGACGCCAAGTTCAAGGCGCTTGCCGCCAAGCAAGGCATCGCCATCGACTATCGCAAGGCCGGATCGCTGGCCATGATGGATGCGGACCGGAAAGGCATGGATTACCTGTTCCCCTCCTCGCGCGCGGCCGTCGAATACGGCAATGCGAAAGGCGTCAAGGCCACCCAAAGCGACATCGTCTTCAACTCACCGATTGTGCTGTACACGCACAAGGCCGTGGCGGACGGGCTCGTGAACGGCGGACTTATGACCAAGGACGATTCGGGCGCATACCACATGGATATGGCCAAAGCCGTGGACGCGATGGTCGCCAACACAACCTGGGCCGACGTCGGATACACGGCAGGCTACGGGCAGTTCCGCATCGACTCGACCGATCCGGTGAAGTCGAACTCAGGCAACGAATACGCGGCGCTGCTCGCCACGGTGCTCAATGGCGGGCAGCCGGCCACGGTCGATTCGGTGGCGCGCGACGGCAAGACCATCGCCTCCATCTTCGCCAAATCCGGTTGGATGGAGACCTCTTCCGAGGATTCGTTCAACCAGTTCCTGACCTTGGGCGTGGGCTCCAAGCCGATGATGGTGGGCTACGAATCACAGCTGCTTGATTTGGCCGTGAACCAACCGGATGCGTTCAAGCAGATCAAGGACGACGTGGTCATCGTCTACCCGACGCCGACCGTGTGGAGCACCCACACGCTGATGGCCTTGGACGAGAAAGGCGGCACACTGCTGAACCTGTTGAAAACACCGGCGGTGCAGAAGCTGGCGTGGGAGCGCCACGGCTTCCGCGCGGCCAACTTCGCCGGCACCGATTCGATCAGCCGATTCGGCGTGCCCGGCACGCTCGACCAGATCCCCGCCGTATCCGAACTGCCCAACAACGACGCCATGCAACAACTCATCGCCACCCTCCAATCCACGCAATAACTCTTTTGCCAGCCCCCAATCGGTGTTTTTATTAACCCCCTCTGACGAGCTGAGTCGTATAGCAAACAGCCCAGTGGGCTGTTTGTAGACGAAGGCGA